>CAYIOB010000031.1:0-8447 GCA_964364925.1 uncultured Gammaproteobacteria bacterium | reverse complement strand
ATCCTTGCTTGACATAACAATTAAAATAATCGTGTGTCCGTTTTCAAGTTTTGAGGTAACGAGCACCTGTCCTGCTTCTTCCGTATACCCTGTTTTTACGCCATAAACACCATTTGTTCCCAAAAGCTTATTAAGGTTACTTAGACTGTATACATCGTATCCGTCTACGCTTGTTATTATTTTGCTTTTTGTAGATACAACTTTGATAAATTCAGGATTTTTTATTGCAACCGAAGTAAGTCTTGCCAAATCTACGGGGGTTGTATAGCCTCCATAGTCCAAAAGACCGGCCGGATCCTGGTAATGCGTATTAAAAAGATTAAATTTTTTTGCATTTTCATTCATTTTATTAACAAAAGCGTCTTTTCCTCCCGGGTAATTTTCCGAAATGGCAAGAGCGGCATCATTAGCCGAGGGCAAAAGCAATGCGTATAACAAATTTTCAAACGTCATTTTTTCACCTTGTTTTAAACCTAAAGCGACTCCATCGCTCTTTGCAGTTTTAACAATCAGAATATCGTTAAGCTTAAAATAATTAAGAGCTGTTAAGGCAGTCATGATTTTTGTAGTAGATGCGGGAGAAAAACGAAGCTCTGGATTTTTTGCAAACAAAACTGTTTTTGAATCTGCATCCATAATTACCGCACCTTTTGCCGAAATAAAGGGAATAAACTCGGTTTTGAGTACGGGAAACTTAACTTCGGTCGAAATTATCAAAGAAGAAGGTAAAATTTTATCCTTACCGATTGTTCTTATTAAATACGCATCTAAGCCTAATAAAATTAGCAGGATAAAAACGATAACAGCAAAAGATAAAGGTAAGTAGAATTTTTTTAGCTTATTTAAGACTAGAAAATCTTTCATCGACTCTTTCCATATCCCGCGGGAACATACTCGCTTCACGAACATTACGAAGCTCCAGTATTTGCATTGTCATTCTTTCTGCTCCGAAAGCAAATCCGCCTTCCGGAGGAACACCGTAACGAAAAGCCTCTAAAAACATACTTATTTTCTTGGGATCCAAATTCCACTCCTTAACGTGCTTTGTGAGCTGATCATAGTCACTAACTCTTCTTCCGCCCGACAGCCATTCAATACCTCTGCATAATAAATCCATCCCCTCGTTGTATTCGGGCTCTTCGGGGTTTGGGTATACATAAAAGGGTTTATTTTTAGTCGGATAGCCATAAACAAAAACAAAATCCGATTCTGTTTCTTCTTTAATAAGCGCACAGATTTCTCTTTCGTCTTCCGGATTTAAATCTTTTCCGCCTCTGACATCGCGGCCCGAATGTTTGAATATTTTTTCTTGCGCCTCCCGAAGACTTATAGCAGGAGTTTTCTCTATCATCTTGGGAAGAGTTGCGTTATGAAGTTTAAGCTCGTTTTTGCACTCTCTTTCTATTCTTTCTAAGATAAATCTAACAACGGCATCGGCCATATCCTTAACTTCTGTCCAGGATTCAATAAAAGCCATTTCGGCATCCAGGGAAACGACTTCTGCCAAGTGTCTTGTGGTAACGCTTGGCTCGGCCCTGAAGATTTTATTTACCGAAAAAACACGCTCAAATGCAGACATTACAATTTGTTTATACAACTGCGGGCTTTGTGAGAGATATGCCTTGTGGCCAAAATAATCTACTTGAAATACTTCAGCACCCCCCTCGGCAACCGCAGGCGCAATGGAAGGAGCCTGGAATTCAAAAAATCCCTCTTTTTTGAAAAATTCCCTAAAAGAATCAATAATTACTGCCTGAACTTTAAAGATTGCCTGTATTTTAGGATGCCTAAGGGTCAATGCGCGGTGATCCAGAAGGGTCGGGAGCTCAAGATTAAGTTCCTCGCTACCCATATCAAACGGTAAAACATCCGCTTTTGCCAAAATTTCAATATCTGTAGCCTCAAGCTCAACCGTACCGCTTACGATATCTTTGTTAATGGCGTTTTCCGGCCTTTTGTTAACCTTTCCGACAATGCTGACCACATATTCGGGTTTTAGCTCTAAAGCTTGTTTATACGCCTCTTCTGAAACCTTAGGATTGACTACGACTTGAATTATTCCGCCTCTGTCTCTAATATCCAAAAAAATGAGTTTTCCGTGGTCACGCCTAATCCTAACCCAGCCTTTTAACAATATTTTTTCTCCTATTTTGCTTGAAGCTTCCGAAGATAAAGTTCTAATCATAAGGGTATTGTATATTCTAAATAGCTTCTTGACAAGTAATATAAATTTATGTATAATCCTATAGTGAATATGGGACACGCAGTGGAAGAAAGAATATCACATCTAGAGGACAATATAGGACCGCTTAGACCGAAACGAGCCGGAGAAAATGTTAGAGAAGACGACGTTGTTATAGACCCATCCGGAGACAAGCTGGTTCCGCAGCGCACCTATGGTGGAAGAAGACGTAGAGGACCTCTTCCGGAGGGAGTACCTATCGACCGAAGGCAATCACAAAACACAATTCGTAGGCCTTAACCACCCCAAAGTTAAATCTAACCAAACTTGATATGATACACAAGAATCACCAACTTGACAAAATAAGCATAAAATGGTAAGATATTTATCTTATAGTATGTATGTCGAGACTAACTTAGCCTCGCCAATGATACAGAGGAAGTTTTTATTGTAAACATATGGGAGCAGAAAGTACACCTGGAAAAAACACGACGCCTGTTGCTGTAGAGAGAGGTCCACACATAGACGGTGGACCCTTAACACGAAGGAGTGCCTTACTTAGGAGAAGATTTTTCGAATTAAACTCTGCTGTGGCTGAGATAGAAATTCTATCAGGCGCAGATGAAGAACCTGCAAGAAGAAGACTTTCAACCACAATGGAAGAATTTGGAGGCTTATCATTAGATGAACAGAAAGATAGATATAATAGGCTAAAAGAAGAGTTGGAAAGAAACGCTATGCGCGGTGCTTTCGTATCGGCTTTTGATGCTTATAGTGATGTCGCAAGAGATTCAACAAATGGTCCTGTTGATGATCTAATAAATCTAGAGACTGCTCAGAGGAAAGAGGAATTTGATCAATCTCCCTTAGCATCCAGAGTACTTCTTATTGCCAGGCTTAAGATAGAAACCCAAGACATGCTGGTAGATAAATTTCCCCATTACCTTAAATTATGGGAGGATGTATTAATAAGTAACGGCGGGACAGAGGATAAAGTAGGAGAGGATATAGTTGCTCTTAAAAACCGATTTGAAACAGCATCGGTTAGAGGTAAAGCTGGTATCTCTAGGGACCTGAGAGAAAGAATAGTTACAGCTGATTTAACAAGATTTAGAAGTTTTTTGGAAATATACAGACAATTATTCAGTAAAAGAGTTATTCCAAAAAATAGTTCTGATTTTCCTAGCGCAGAGACTTGGGAGAATATGTTTAAAGGAGTGGATCTCAACAGGAAAGTTCAAATATTACATATGCTGGAGAGCAAAACTTACCTTCTTTTAACTAGGGAGTCCTAATCTGTCCTCAAATCTCTTATTTTAAGTTCTATTTTTTTATTTCCGTTCCACTCATTTTCGGAAAGATTATAAACAACATCAACCCTATCCCCTATTTTAAATCCGTTTCCTTCACCCATTCCAAACGCAATCCCTCGAATTCTGAACTCTGAATTCTGAACTCTGAATTCTAATTTCAGGTGTTTGCCGTCATTGCCAACCAAACGCATATCTTCAATAGTAAAATTTTTTGTAAGAAATGTAGGCTCGGGGTTTTTCATCCCAAAAGGCTGTAATTCTTGAATCGCATCGTATAAAACTTGAGTAAGGCGTAAAGCAGGAAGTTCCATGTCAATTTTGAGTGACCTTTTAAGCTTTTCTTCATCTAGCAATTCCCCTGCCCTCTTCTTTAGATTTTTTTCTAAAAGAACAAGCTTACTTGTTTCAACAGTAAAACCGGCAGCCATCGGATGCCCTCCAACATCAACTAAAAGTTCTAATTCACTTCTTATAAATTCTATAATGTTAAAACCGCTTACCGAACGGGCAGATGCTTTACTGTAAATGTCTCCTTTTGAAATAACAATCGAAGGCAGATAAAATTCTTCAACCAGTCTTCCTGCCACTAAACCAATTACTCCTTGTTCGTAAGACTCATCGGAAATAAACAACAGTTTTTCTTTTTCAAAGTTTGAAGCCCTGACTTTTGCCTTCGCATCAGCAACCGCTTCTTCGGTTACATTTTGTCTTTCTTTATTTGTACTAGCTAATTTATAAGCCAATTCCGTTGCCCTCTGCCTATTTGTCGTACAAACCAAACGAAGAGCGTCCATTGCGCTTTCAAGCCGGCCCATTGCGTTAAGACGGGGGGCGATAATATGTCCTATTTCATAAACGCCTATTGAATTCTGATTAATTTGTGCCTCTTTAAAAAGGGCAAGTAAGCCAGGACGCTTAGTTTTGTGAAGTTCTAAAAGTCCATATTTTAGAAGTGTCCTATTTGCTCCTAGAAGAGGAACTAAATCTGAAACTGTTGCTAAAGCAACTAGAGCCAAGTGGTCATCCTGTATTTTGTATTTAGTATTTTGTATTTCTCGCGAGAGCATATACGCTACTCCTGTTCCGCAAAGAAGGGTTGTATGCACAATTGAAAAAGCTCTTGGTAATTGCTTTGAAGGAACATGATGATCCGTAATAATTACATCTATTCCTTGTTTTTTGGCAAACTCAACTGCTTTGTTTGCAACAATTCCGTTATCAACGGTAATAATCAAACTGCAATTTTTAATTTTTAATTTTAAATTTTCAATTCCTTTCTCCGAAAGACCGTATCCTTCATCGATTCTATTTGGAATATACGGCATTACTTTTGCGCCTAAGTTATTGAGAGTTTCCCAAAGTATTGCACTGCCGCAAATTCCGTCAACATCATAATCACCATACACAACAATTTGTTCTTTATTTTTTATTGCTTTTTTTATCCTGTCTACGGATTTTTTAACTTGAGAGGAGTTTATTTTTACACTTGCTAAGGTAACTTTGGATAATTTGGGATTTAAAAATTCTTCGGTTTCTTTTTTTGTAACAATCCCTCTATTTTTAAGAAGCGCTTGAACAATATCATCCATTTGCCATTTGCCATTTGTCATTTGCCATTTATTGAGGGTTTCCCATTTTTTCATATATAATTCATCTGCTATACTATAGCAAACCCCGCCTCACAGGGGCAAGTTATGACAAGAAGTATTCCTGACAATATTTTAGAAATTTATAAAAAGCTTCATGACGCAAGCTTTGAAGTTTATTTTGTGGGAGGCTGTGTAAGAAATATTCTTCTTAAAAGAGAGGTTAAAGATTGGGATTTAACTACAAATGCAAAACCAGAAGATTTAACTAAAATTTTTAAAGAAAGTTTTTATGATAATCAGTTCGGTACTGTTGGAGTTCCCATAAAAATAACCGGCGGTAAAGGGATTGTTGAAATTACCACCTTCAGAACAGAAGAAAGCTCAAGTCCTACTCATAAACCAGACAAGGTCTCTTGGGGAAAAACAATAGAAGAAGATTTGGCAAGACGCGATTTTACCATTAACGCGATTGCCCTAAATTTAATTTCTTTTAACAAAAAAAATCCGGACTTTGAAATAGTTGATCCCTACGTTGGACAAAAAGATATTGAAAATAAAATCATCAAAGCAGTCGGAGACGCGAACAAAAGATTTAAAGAAGATGCCTTAAGACTTATTAGGGCAATAAGAATTGCAACAGAACTTTCTTTTACAATTGAGAAGAAAACCTGGGAACAAATTTTTGCAGACGCCTCTCTTATCTCCAATATCTCAAACGAAAGAATTCACGATGAACTTTTGAGAATTTTAAAAAGCGATAATGCGTATGACGGCATTATGCTTTTAAAAGATAGCACGCTTTTGCAATTTATTTTACCCGAACTTATGCAAGGGATTGACGTTTCGCAAGTCAGACCTGGCAGGCATCACACAACCGACGTTTTTACTCATAATGTCTTATCTTTAAAATTTTGCCCTTCAAAAGACCCTGTTGTAAGATTTGCAACTTTAATTCACGACGTTGGAAAACCTCAAGCTAAATCAACCGACCAAGAAGGCCTTGTAATTTTCCATAATCATGAAATAGTTGGAGCAAAAATTGCCGCAAAAATTTGTGAGAGACTTAGGTTTTCTAAAAAAGATACTGAAAAAATCGTTTCACTAATACGCTGGCATATGTTTAGTGTTAACGAGAATCTAACCGATGCGGGAGTCAGAAGATTTATAAGAAGGGTTGGCGTTAGTAATGTTAAAGATATGATGGACTTAAGAGTCGGAGATAGGCTTGGCGGCGGAACCCAAACCGCGGAAAGCTGGAGACTTAAATTATTTAAAGACAAAATTGAAGAGCAATTAAAGCCCGCTCCTTTTTCTATTAATGATCTTGCAATTGACGGAAATGATATAATGAGTTCATTGCAGATAAAACCCGGTCCCAAGGTTGGGGAAATTTTACAGAAATTATTTGAAGAAGTAGATGAAGATTTATCTAAAAATAATAAAGAGCACCTCCTCAGCCGCATAAAAGATCTCGCTTAAACTGCTAATATTATTCTTATGAATAAAGATGTACTTGAGGTAAAAAACCTCACAAAAAAATTTGGTAAATTTACAGCCGTTGATAATATCTCTTTTGAAATAAAAGACGGGGAGATATTGGGATTGCTTGGCAAAAATGGGGCCGGGAAAACTACAACAATTCAGATGCTTTTGGGAATCATGGATCAAACTTCCGGAGCAATAAGTTATTTTGGAAAAGACTTTAAAAGAAACCGCGAAGAAATACTCAAAGACATCAATTTTTCATCGAGCTATATTACCCTGCCTTGGCTTCAAACAGTGGAGGAAATATTAAATGTATACGCCATACTTTATAGTATTCCAAAAAGAAAAGAAAGAATTAAAAAATTAATCGAAGAGTTTGATGCCGAAAGTCTTTTTAAGAAAAGCTTTTTCATGCTGTCTGCGGGTGAAAAAAGTAAAATTCTTTTGGTAAAAGCGTTTTTAAATTATCCAAAAATTCTTTTACTTGATGAGCCAACCGCAAGTCTTGACCCCGATATCGCAAAAAAAATCAGAGACTTTCTAAAAAAAGAGAAAAAAGAATTTAACGTAAGCATGCTTTTTACGTCTCACAACATGTCTGAGGTGGAAGAAATGTGCGATAGGGTCATATTTATAGATAATGGGAAAATAATTGCAGAAGATACACCATTTGAACTTGCGAAAAGAAATGGAAAATCTAAAATAAAACTGCTTGTCAAAAATAATCAGGAGAAACTAATAAGTTTTTTGGCCACAAAAAAAATTGTATTTGAAAAAGAAAAAAATATTATAACAATCACCATAGATGAGAAAGAAATAGCAAAATTTCTTAATTTATTGGCGCAGAATGATTTTGTCTATGAAGATATTGCTATTGATAAACCGAGCCTAGAAGACTTTTTTTTAGAAATATCGACGTCTGAAAAATTATGATAAACCCAAATTTAGTTTTTGCAATGTTCCTTAGGTATATTTATAACTGGAGGCATAACCTTGATAGGCTTTCGGATTCATTTTATTGGCCTGCTATAGACTTATTTATCTGGGGGCTAACGAGTATTTGGATTGAAAAAGCAAGTTCCGGTGTACCTAATATTGTCCCCATGCTTTTAACAGGGGTAATTTTCTGGATGATCACATGGCGGGCTCAATATGAAATTTCTACAAATATTTTGGCTGAACTTTGGGACAGAAATCTAGTAAATATTTTCATTACTCCGATTAGGATACGTGAATGGCTTATGGCTGTTATGGCCCTTGGGGTATTTAAGATAATATTAACTATTGCCTTCGCCTCTACTTTGGCATTTATACTATATTCTTTTAATATTTTCCGCTATGGATTTTACTGTATTCCTTTTATTATTAGCCTTACTTTAAGCGGATGGTTTATCGGAATCTTTATCTCCGGTTTTGTTATAAGATTCGGACTTCGGATACAAACCCTAGCATGGGCAGGTCCGTATTTATTGGTACCATTTGCTGCTATTTATTATCCTGTTTCTATATTGCCTAACTGGGCGCAAAGCGTATCCCAATTAATACCAATGAGTTATGTTTTTGAGGGACTGAGGCAAATATTATTCACCGGGACTTTTTCATATGATAAACTATTAATAAGTTTTGCGTTGAACATTATTTATCTTTTATTATCTATTCTGTTTTTTGTCTGGATGTTTAAGAAAAGCAAAAAACTTGGACTTGGAAGACTGATTTAGAAAAAATAAGAGGTTATAAGTTAAGAGGCTGCGGAAAGAGATTCTCTGACTATTTTACTCACAAAACTTCCATCAGCCTTGCCTTTGGTTTTAGGCGTTAAATAGCCCATCACTCTTCCCATGTCGGCAATTGTACTTGCGTCGGTTTGCGCAATAGCTT
>CAYIOB010000030.1:0-8827 GCA_964364925.1 uncultured Gammaproteobacteria bacterium | reverse complement strand
ACCGCTAGTTGCTTACGAAAGATTATATCAGCCCCTTATCCTCTTGACAAGGTTAAGATAAAAAGCATAGACTTAGCTTAACATATCAATGAAAGGAGGTGAATAAAATGCCGGACATTGGATTAATTTTGGTTGCCTCCTTTAATAGTGCTTTCTACGGGGTCGTGAATTTCATTCCTAAATTTCTAGCAGGCGCGATTATACTTCTTATAGGTGTAATAGTCGCATCCTTACTTAAACAGGTAGTATTAAGTTTATTTAAAACGCTAAAAGTAGAAACATTTCTTAAAAAGTACGGGGTGCCGGAAGCAAAGGATGAATTTTCATGGTCAAACATCTTATCCGAAATTGTAAGGTGGTTTGTAATCATAGTTTTCTTAATTCCAACAGCAGACGTGTGGGGACTTCCAAGAATTATAACCGTCTTAAATGAATTCCTAAATTATTTGCCTAACGTTTTTGTGTCAGCGGTAATTGCAATGGTAGGTTTTGTTTTTGCAAGACTATCCCATGATGTAATTTTAGCTTCCGTAAAAGGAGTAGATTCACAAACCGCGAGCACAATAGCATCAGTTACCAGATGGGCTATTAACGTTTTTGTAATCCTTGCTGTTCTAAGTCAGCTTGGCGTTGCAACAGACTTAATAAGGATTCTGTTTACGGGTCTTGTTGCCATGCTTGCAATTGCAGGCGGAATAGCTTTCGGACTGGGCGGACAGGATAGCGCAAAAGACGTTGTTGAGGGATTAAGAAGTAGGTTAAAATAAGGGAATATCCTTGCCTGAGGGTTCAATTTGGGCTATAATTAGGTTGTTGTAGCTGATGTTCCTTGATGGTAGTTTAAAGTTGAGATTTTGATAAATACTGTCATCAAACAAAATGGCGCCATCGTCTAGCGGTTAGGACACAGGGTTTTCATCCCTGTAATCGTGGGTTCGAATCCCACTGGCGTCACACTTGGTTATTTAATTCCCTTGGGGTTCGGGGGGCAAAAATTCTTCTCCCCCGCTATTTTCTTCGGGTTTAGTAACGTTTCCTTTTAACCATTCTACGTATGCACAGCCGGTTGCTTTTTTTGCAGCACTATCCCAGCCGGCGGTTGAGCATTTTTTCATTCTTTTTCCTGCATTTGTAGTAAAAAGTACAAGCGGCTTACCGCACTCCGGACATTCTTCGTCGGTTTTTTCCGTTGTCCCGTTAATCCACGCCACAAAATCACAGCCAACGGCCTTTTTTGTTTCTTTGTCCCAACTGCCGGCACTGCATTTTTTCATTTTTTTGCCAAAACGTGTAAATTGCATTACCAAAGGCTAACCGCATTTTGGGCATTTCTCGTCCAAAATTTCAGGCTCAATCGCTATCCATTTAACATAATCGCAGCCCTCGTTCTGCCTTGTTTCTTTATTCCAGCTGCCTTTAGAACAGCGCTGTAGTTTACGTCCTGTTGAGGTTTCAGTAATTTCTCCTAAAGGAGAACCGCATTTCGGACACAAATCTTTAGTCATAAAATATAGAATATATTATTTAAACATAAAATGAAAGACGCAAATTTATTAGTATAATCTTACAGATATTCTTTAGAATAGGCTACCTGTTTAAAGTACATATATGCCAATATTGACCCCTTTTGACCTACTTTTGCCCTGTTGACAAGTGGATATTTAAAGCATATAATGTTTCTTACTTTCAGATACGCAAGTATCAAAAAGGCAGGAAACCTAGCAATAGGTGACCCGAAAGGACCCCGCAAGGGGTTTTTTTGCGGCTCCGACGAATTTCATTCGTGCGGAATTCCGCATGAAAGCTATCATCGGGGCCTAAAATAGTAAGTTAATTGTCTTTGCTGTACAATATACACCTACATGAGACTTCCTGTTAGATATATAACTATAATCGTTTTTTCTTTAATACTAAGTTTAACGCTTGTAAAATTCTCTTATGCTATTTATGATCCAGCTTCCAAACCCAATAACATAGTAGGAATTCACATTTTATTTCCCAGCGAACTGTCGGAAGCTGCCAGATTGGTTAATTCTACAAATGGTGACTGGGGATACGTTACTATTCCCATTCAAGCTTCAGACAAAAACTTAATAAAGTGGCAGAGCTTTATGGATGATGCGAGAAAATTCCACCTAATTCCCATTATAAGACTTGCTACCAACGGAGATTATTTTAACACTGTATCTTGGTCTAAACCTACAGATAGCGATGTTTTAGATTTTGCCAATTTTTTAAACGCTCTTAATTGGCCTACCAAAAATAGATACGTTGTAATTTATAACGAACCAAACCGGGGCGATGAATGGGGCGGAGCGCCGAATCCTGGGGAATACGCGGAAATATTAAGCTATGGCGTTGACGTTTTTAAACAAAGAAGTGATGAGTTTTTTGTTTTATCGGCCGGACTTGACAATGCATCTGCAAATATTGCCGGACAGTCTGTAAACGAATACTCTTTTATGAGACAAATGGACAATGCCGTCCCCGGAGTATTTGGAAAAATTGACGGCCTGGCAAGTCATTCGTATCCGAATCCCGGATTTTCCCAACCTCCTTCGGCATACGGATACCAAGGAACTGCCAGCTTTAAATACGAGCAGGAGCTGGTGCAAAATTTAGAGGGCAAAAAACTTCCGGTTTTTATAACTGAAACAGGGTGGACAGATACACAAATTCCGGAAACTGTTCAGTCAGCGTACTACAAAAGCGCATTTACATCAGTTTGGAATGACAAAAAAGTAATTGCAGTTACTCCTTTTTTGCTTAGGGCAGGAATGGGTCCTTTTGCCCAATTCTCTTTTATTAAAGACGGTTCGCCAAAACAAGATAAATATGACGCTATTCAAAGCTTGCCTAAAAATAAAGGACAGCCGGTTTTAAACAATTACCCCTTAACGCCTAATCCTGCTACATTTAAAAGTAACCTACCCATAGACTTGTTTAGAAAGAGTATCAATCAAAATTACACTGCAACCGTTTCAAAGGCTACGAAAATTTTTATGAAATGGCTTCTAAATTTTTAAGATTTGTGCTATAATTTTCAACTGTCCCCTATTCTAAAAAATGAAAAATTATTTAAATATGGAAAGTTTAGAAATAGACAAGCAAACTTTTCAAAGCTTAACGCACGGAAGTTTAAAGGTTGAAGAAATAATCGAATTGATTAGATTTTTTTTGGAGGAAAATTCTAACGCCGAATATAGCCTTGTAATCGGTACGGATTCGCACGAAAAAAACGGTATTCCGACAGGAACACCTAAAAAAATAAATTTGGTAACGGCCGTTTTAATTCACAGGAAAGGATTTGGCGGAAAATATTTTTGGATTAGAAAGGAAGTCGGTAATATTTATTCGTTAAGAGATAAAATTTATGCCGAAACCATCACTTCTTTAAATTTTGCTACCGTTTTCGTTCCGCTTCTTAAAAAGAGCTTAAACGGGCACTCGCCTAATTATAATTTGGAAATTCACGTTGATGTAGGAGAACACGGCGATACAAGGGACATGATAAAAGAAGTTGTCGGGATGGTAACGGGCAACGGTTTTGTTGCTAAAACAAAACCCGACGCGTACGGTGCATCCTACGTTGCAGACAAACACACCTAATGAAATACTACCAATACTACAAATTTCAAATATAAAAATATTTAAATATTGGATTATTGGTATTTATTGGTAGTATTTGTAGTATTAGCATATGGAATGGGAAGAAGCAAGGGAAGTAAAAAAAGACGTAAAACACATTATTGATATTTTGGGATTTTCTCAATTAAATCCTTCAAGAATTTTTTGCTACAGAACAAACGTTGCAAAATCAAGATCGTATGCCAGGATCTTGTCTTTTCCTAAAATTTTTCTAACAGCTTTAAAAACCGAACCGGCTTATGTAATAGAAGTTTTAGCAAAATATTTTGACAAGTTGGACTCTGATAAGCAAAAACAAGTTTTAATCCACGAACTATTGCATATTCCCAAGAATTTTTCAGGTGCTCTGCTTCCCCATAGGGGCAGGAATAGGCATTTGGAGAAAAATGCTTCACAGTTATTTAAAGATTACAAAAAATTAACAAAATAAATATGATAATTATTGCTCACGGCGACGACGTCGCAAGCTCAAGAAATTACTATGTATCGGAACGGCAAAAATCAAAAAACCCTGTAATTTTAGACGGAGAAAAAATTACTCTTTCCGATTTAATGCAAAGCTTGGAAGGAGGCTCTTTGTTTAATGAAGAGAGAGATATTTTTATCGAGAATTTTTTTTCGTCCAAAAAAGTAAATTTAAGCTTTAAAGAAATAGCTGTATACATTGATAAGCGGGGTTTTGAAGCAAATATATATTTTTGGGAAAATTCCGAATTATCAAAAACAGAATTAGCGATTTTTAAAAAAACAGAGGCGAAATTATTTAAAATTCCTCAAAATTTGTTCGGTTTTCTAGACAACATAAGACCCGGAAACACAAACAGCATTAAACAATTCCATGAGTTGCTTAATCAAACGGCCGAAGAGCTAATATTTTTTATGATTGTAAGACAATTTAGACTGCTTTTGGCAGTATCGGATCTTGAGGCAAAAAATGCAATAGATGAGATTAAAAGACTTGCTCCTTGGCAAACGGGTAAACTTAAAAGTCAGGCAAAGCTTTTCGGGCCGGAAAAGTTAATAACGATATACCGCAGATTGTACGAAGTCGATTCAGCCTATAAATCGGGCAAACTGCCGGCAACACTAACTCAAACCATTGACTTTTTACTTGTTGATTTATAAGATATTGTAATGAATATCGATTCCGGTATTTTTAAATCATACGATATCCGCGCAATTTACCCCGACCAAATAAACGAAGAAAATATAGCTGAAATCATAAAAGCTATTTATAAATTTTTTACTACAAAAATAGCTAAAGAAAATTTTACAGTGGCCCTGGCAAGAGATATGCGTATTTCCTCCCCTGCTTTCTACAAAATTGCAATTGAGACTTTGGTTTCTGCCGGCGCAAGCGTTATTGACATGGGTCTTATGTCAACTCCTACGTTTTATTTTGCGGTATTTAATTATAAATATGATTGCGGAATTCAAATTACAGCTTCCCATAATCCGAAGGAATACAACGGAGCAAAGTTTGTTATGTTAGGTTCCAAGGGATTAATCAAAATCGGTAAACAAACCGGCATGGAGGACATAAAAAATTATGCAATTTCGGGCGTTGATTTGTCAACAGATAAAAAAGGCACTGTAACTGTTAAAACTCATGTCCTGGAAGACGAAGTCCAAAACGCTGCTAAAATTTTGGGAAATCCGCAAATTAAAAAGTTTAAGGTTGTTGCCGACCCTGCTAATGCCATGGGCGGAACATATATTGAAGCATTCTTTAATAAATATCCGGGAGATTTGGTAAAAATGAATTTCGAACTTGACGGAACTTTTCCGGTTCATCAACCTGATCCGTTTCAGCCGGAAAACCTTGTTGATTTGCAAAAAAGAGTTTTAGAGGAAAAAGCGGATTTGGGTCTTGCGCCTGACGGAGACGGAGACAGACTTTTCTTTATCGACGAAAAAGGACAAGCTGTGCCGCCAACAGTAATTACTGCTTTGGTAGCCAGAGAACTTTTAAAAGAATACCCTGGAAGCACGGTGCTTTTTGACATTCGGTATATCCTTACTCCCGAAAAAGTTATTGAAGAAAATGGAGGAAAATATGCGATAACAAAAGTCGGGCATGCGTTTATTACGGAGCAGATGGAAAAAACAGGAGCTATATTTGCGGGAGAATCTTCTGCTCATTATTATTTTAAAGCAACCGGTAATGCGGAATCTCAAGTAACAATAATGTTAGTCGTACTAAAAGTTTTAGGTGAATTAGGGAAACCATTTTCCGAAGTTGTAAAGGATTTACAAAAAAGTTTTGAATCGGGTGAAATTAATTTTAAAGTTTCTAATGCAAAAGAGATAATAGATTCAATTAAAAACGGCTACAAAGACGGAGAGTTATCGGAACTAGACGGAATTGCAATTTCTTATCCGACATGGAGATTAAATGTCAGAACTTCAAACACAGAGCCTCTTTTAAGATTGAATGTTGAGGGTTATAATAAAGAAGAAATGGAAATACACAAAGAAGAATTAATTGATAAAATTAAAACATTAGGACATGAATAATTTAGATAAATCAAATTTTAGACAGTTTATTTTAGATACACCTTCACAATTTAAGATTGGAATGTCGCTTGCCAAAAACATAAAAGTTGAAGGGAATTTTAACTCGGTGACTGTTTCAGGAATGGGGGGGTCCGCTCTGCCTGCAAATTTACTTCGGGCATACTGCAATAGTTTGTTTAAAAACCACCCGGAATACAAACCGTTTGAAATTTATATCAACAGATATTACTCGCTCCCTCTGAAAGCACAAGGACAAAACCCGCTTAATTTTATTGCCTCTTACTCCGGAAATACCGAAGAAACGCTTGCATCTCTTGAGGAGCTAAATTTGCTTAATCTTCCTTTTATAGGTTTTTCAAGCGGAGGAAAAGTAGAGACGCTGTGTAAGCAATATGGCATGCCTCATATAAAACTGCCTATCCCCTATCCCAACTATCAGCCGAGGATGGGAACAGGTTACTTCTTCGGAGCAATGTTCCAGTTTTTGGTTAATCACGGTTTAGTGCCGGATTTGACAGCCGATCTTCTTTCCAAAGCCGATAAATTTAATACTTATATGCCAGATTACGAAAAAAAAGGAAAGGAATTGGCCCAAGAGCTTCGCGGTAAAACGCCGGTAATTTATGCATCGCCAAAATACAAATCAGTGGCTATGGTTTGGAAGATTAAAATAAATGAAAATGCTAAAACACCTGCGTTTTGGAATTTTTTTCCGGAGCTAAATCACAACGAGATGGTGGGATTCACAAATCCCCAGGGAAAATTTTTCATAATAATGCTAAGAGATAAAGAGGATAATCCAAAAAATCTCAAAAGATATACTGCCACTGCGGATTTACTTAAAGATAACGGGATAGACTCTAAAATTGTTGATATGGATGGCGACGATATATTTTCAAAAATATTTTTAAGCATTAGCTTTGCCGATTGGACATCGTACTACCTTGCACTTGAATACGGACAAGACCCAACACCTGTTGCCCTGGTAGAAAAACTTAAAGTTGTTCTTGCCACCTAACCTACTACCTCTTGATAAATTTGCTTAATATTCCCATAATATTAGTATGACTGCCAAATCCAGGTTTGTAGCGTGGTTTTCCGAAGTGGATAAAGAAGACGTCGCATTGGTTGGAGGAAAAGGCGCAAATTTAGGTGAAATGACCAAAGCTAAATTTCCAGTCCCCAACGGTTTTATTGTAACATCCGAAGCTTACTACGCTTTTATAAGAGAAAACAATTTCTCTGTAAAAATTAAACATCTTTTGGAGACTGCAAATTTTGATAAACCCGATTTCTTATTACAGGTTTCTTCACATATAAAAAAATTGATAATTGATGGGCTATTATCAAAAGAACTGGTTGGGGACGTTTTTAGAGCTTACAGTAAGCTTGGAACAGTTTTTGACGATACCCTCGTCGCGGTAAGATCCTCCGCCACCGCCGAAGACCTTGCTAACGCTTCATTTGCCGGACAGCAGGAAACATTTTTGAATGTTAGAGGCGAAGCAGTGCTTTTGGAAAAAATAAAAGAAGGCTGGGCTTCGCTTTTTAACGCCAGAGCGCTTTTCTATAGGCACGAACAGCATTTTGACCATTTAAAAATTGGAATTGCGCTGGTTGTTCAGAGAATGGTTGAATCTGAAAAATCAGGGATAATGTTTACAATAGATCCTGTTACAAATGATAAATCAAAAATTGTAATTGAAGCAATTTACGGATTAGGCGAATTAATTGTGCAGGGAGAAGAAAATCCCGACCACTATGAAGTGTTAAAAAACGACTTTTCGATTATTTCTAAAAAAGCTGTATTGCAGAAAAAAATGCTTAAAAAAGTGGGTACGAAAAATAAAGAGATTAAACTTACCAAAGCCCAGGGCGAAAAGCAAAAACTATCTGACAAAGAAATAGTGGGACTCGCAAAATTAGGAGAGAAACTGGAAAAACATTATTATTTTCCACAAGATATTGAGTGGGCAATTGCAAAAGATAAAATTTACATCGTACAAACAAGGGCAGTCACAACCGTAAATGACAAAAAGCAAACAGAAAAAGACGTTGATGAAATTGCCAATACAACAAGAGTTCCGATATTAAAGGGCGATCCTGCAAGTCCCGGAATAGCCGCAGGGCCGGTAAGAATAATTAAAAGCGCTAAGGAAATAGGCAAAGTAATGCCCGGAGAAGTTTTAGTTGCGCCTCAAACAAATCCTGATTATGTTCCGGCAATGAAAAAAGCCGTTGCCATTGTTACGGATAGCGGAGGAAGAACTTCACACGCCGCAATAGTCTCAAGGGAACTCGGAATTCCGGCAATTGTCGGTACCCAAAAGGCAACAAAAATTTTAAAACAAGGTGAAGTCATAACCGTAAACGGCACAAAAGGCGAGATTTATAAAGGCGGGCACTTAACTTCAAATGTAAACATAAACACAATTAATCCCGAAGATTTTATAAAAACCGCTACTAAAGTTTACGTAAACTTGGCAGAACCGGAACTTGCGGAAAAAATCGCACGGCAAAACGTAGACGGAGTGGGACTCTTAAGAGCCGAGTTTATGATGGCCGGTATTGGAATTCATCCTAAAAAATTGATCAGGGAGGGAAAAAAACAGCTATTTATCGAAAAACTGGCTCACGACTTGGAAATGTTTTGTAAACCCTT
>CAYIOB010000029.1:0-9173 GCA_964364925.1 uncultured Gammaproteobacteria bacterium | reverse complement strand
CCAGTAAAACTTGCGTGCCTAAAACATTAGTCTTAATAAACTCCGTGGGATCAATAATGGATCTGTCTACGTGGGGTTCTGCTGCGAAATGGACAACAGTATCTATTCCTTCCATCGCTTTGTCTACTATTTTAGAATCACAAATGTCACCATGCACGAAAGAATAGTTGGGGTTTCCTTCTATACTTTTTAAATTCTCTAAATTTCCGGCGTAAGTCAGTTTATCCAAATTAACAATTAAATCTTCCGGATGATTCTTAATCCGGTAGAGGATAAAATTGGAGCCAATAAATCCTGCACCACCAGTTACTAATAGTTTCATTTATGTTAATTCTCCCTGCTTTACTTTTTCTGCAACCAAATTATTTGCCCGCAATAACTCATCGTAGGACGTACCGGCGTCAATCCACCAATCAATTAATGAACAGTCCATTGTCCCTTCCTTTAGGTAACAATTATTTAAATCCGTAACTTCCAATTCTTCTCTTGCAGACGGCTTAAGATTTTTTATAAAACCGAAAACCCTTTGGTCATACATATAGATTCCCGTTTGCGCAATGTCCGACTTCGGATGATCGGGTTTTTCTTCAATTGATATTACTTTTCCGTCCTCATTAATTTCTATGACACCGTATTGTCCCGATTCCGTAGGCATTTTAACCCCAAACACTATCGCCCCTTTTTCTTTTTTATTAAATTTTTCCGCTTCGCTCTTTAAGTCAAAGTTAAAAATGTTATCGCCAAGAATAACTAATATTTTTTCATTCTTTGCAAATTCTTCGGCAAGCACTACGGCATCTGGAATGCCACCCTTCGGATTACTCTGTACCGCATAATATAATTTAACTCCGAATTCTTCTCCTGATTTAAGAAGATTAGCAAAATGCCCCGAGTGATCAGGGGAACTGGTTATTAGAACTTCTTTTATTCCTGCCCGGGCCATGGCTTCAAGAGGGTAGTAAATCATCGGCTTATTGTAAACAGGAAGCAAATGTTTGTTTGTTACCGCAGTTAAGGGACGGAGCCTTGTCGCAAGTCCTCCGGCTAAAATTACACCTTTCATATTTTAATCTCCTTAACACTGAGCAAAGCCGAAGTGTTAAATTCCAAATCCTCCTTTTAATAGAAAAAACATTATGGCTACTCCAAGTGTGCCGATAAGGATATATTCTACCACAATTTTGGCTGATAATTCATGATTTATAAAATGATGCAGAACTCCCCAAACTACATAAAAAAATGCCATAATCACAAAAATTTGCATCTGAAGCTGTTTTTTAGGCGCTGCCGAAGACATCAGAAATATTCCCAAAGCAAATATTGCAATTAGTGAAATATAATAGGCTGCGTGCTCGTTAATTTTTTTAAACATTAAACAATAGCTCCTTTAACAATAAGCGTAATCAGAAGTAGTGTCAGGGTTAAAAAGAATACATGATCCATATTGTGGCCAACTAAACGGACTACTCTTCTTCTTTCTATAACAATCATATCCAAAATCAATGCAAAAATAAACAATACCGCTATACCTTTAGAAACATCTGAAGATAAAGTAGCGCTATTTATAAGTGGCTTGAAATTAGGCCTCTTATTTGCGTCCAAAGCCCCTTCTTCTGTTTTACTTGCCGGCTCAATTGTTGGGGTAGGAGCAGGAGTTGCGTTAGCCGAGCTTAGCTCGGGCGTAGGTGTAGATGTTGCTGTAGTAGTTATTATTTCTTGCTGGGTTTTACTGGCCAATTGATTAGTAGGAGCAGCGGCTAACGCTGTACTTCCGAGCATTTCAACAACTAAAACCGTATCCTCACCATTTAATTTGCCGGTTTCAGCGGCATAGCCAACGTTTTGATAATTTGAAGAAAGCATGTTTTTTCGATGCTCCGGACTTGCCATCCAAGCATTGATAACATCTTGAGTATTGGTAAAGCCTCTTGCTAAATTTTCCCCCGCATAAATATAGTTGTAACCCGCACCTTTAATAAAAACCCAGGGCGTTTTGCCATCAGGAGAATTATGCGCCCAATAATTTTGAGAAAACATATCATTTGCTTTGCCTAATGCGGCGTCGGAAAGCTGCTGGTTTAATGACAACGGAGAAAGTCCGTTTTCCTGTCTTTTTTGATTTGTAAGCAAAAGAAGCTGCTCGGAGCTTATATCACTAAAAGTTCCCAAAACCGAAGGCAAAGTAGTTCTAACAGCGGAAAAAGAAAAACCTGCAAAAAAAAGAACTGCAATAACTACCAGTATGCTTTTGTGATGGAGAAGCTTCGCGCGATAATTATTTGCTATGTGGGGTAAAAAAAGATGGCGCAGAAAATCCTTCATACTTATTTATTATATAACGGTTCTGCAAAATCACCAACTTTTTTGCCGTTAACCGGTATTTTTAGCGAAAATCCTAAGGCATTTGCAACCGAAACCCCAACTCTTACTCCGGTAAACGAACCCGGACCTAAATTTACCTGGATTTGAGTTACGTCTTTTATTTGCAATCCGTGTTTTTTTAACAATTTATCTATTAAAATAAGAACCACTTGAGATTTTAAAGCCGTGGGATTTGAGCTAAGATAAAATGATTTTTTATCTATTTTTAAACCTACTTTTATTTTTTTGTTATCGGCAGTATCTATTAATAAAGTTTTTCCCATTTTATAAATTTAATTTAACTGCTCCTTCTCTTATTATTTGCCACGGTTTTACCGAACAGTCAATAACTGTTGATGTTTGTTTTAATTTGCATTCGCCGTTTACTACAAGGTCAACAAGACTAACCAGTTCGGAGTCTAAATCTTCAAAATTATACGGCGTTTTCGCCCCATGAAAATTAGCGGAAGGACCAAGAATTCCAACGCCAACATTTTCGATAAGCTTCAATGCTATATCGTGATTAGGAATCCTAATTCCCACAGTATCTCCTCCTCCATTAACAAGATTTGGAACAGTTTCCTTTGCTTTCATAACAATAGTTAAAGCACCTGGCCAATACTGCGATGCAAGTAATTCAGCGTCTCGCGGAAATTCCAAAACGTATTTCTTTACCATGTCAATATTATTTACCAAAACCGGAGTCGCCTGCGAATACGGCCTTTTTCTGATATTAAAAAGTCTTTTAATTGCAGCTTCGTCATCTATTCTGCATCCTATGCCAAAAGCCGTGTCTGTGGGGAAAATAACAATTCCTCCCTGCTTTAAAATTCTAACGGCTTCATCAATTTGATTATTCATAAATGTATTTTATTGCTGCATTGCTAGATTGCTAAAATTGTTTTCAGCAATTGAACAATATAACAATTTAACAATTATAGGTATTTAATCGCTATTTCCCTCTTATCTTCATCAACGTATTTAAAATGAAGTTCTATTCTTTTCTTCGGCAAAAAATTTCTCATCTTTTCTGCCCATTCGACTACAACGATATTATTACTGTTACCTATAATTTCGTCTATACCCAATCCCCTAGTATCATCTGCAGTTTCCATTCTATATAAATCAACATGGTAAAGTAGTTTTAAATTTTGAATATTATTTTTGATTTTATAGCTTCTTATAATAATAAACGTTGGGGAAATAATTCTTCTTTTTATACCTAAGCCTAAAGCTAATCCTTGGACAAATGTAGTTTTGCCTCCGCCGAGATTTCCGTAAAGGGCGACTAATTCTCCGCCTTTTAAAGTTTTCGCAAATTCTTTTCCTAAATTTTGGGTTTCTTCAAAATTATTTGTAATAAAAATTTTATCGGGCATCATCTTTCTTAATTTTTTTTCTAATATGGGGCCAGGAAAACAATATACCACAAGCCAAAATAAAAACAAAACCTAAAGCGATTAAAATTTTTGCAATATTATTTTCCCTTGAAGACAACACTATTTCTTTTCTTTCAGGATTTTTTGGAGCAGAAGGATTGTTTAGCGCACTCATACTCGCACTTTCCGAAGCTTCTCCCAAAACTTCTTCATCTAAGCTCCCACCACCTATCGATATCGACGGCGCGGGAGTTGAGGGCTTCGGAGTTACGTTAGCCGCGTTCGACGCGGGAGTAGGAGATTTAGTCGGAGTTGGCGTCTTGGTGGGACTTGGAGATTTTGTCGGCGCCGGAGTAGGTGTGGGGGTTGGAGTTGGCGTAGGCGCAGAATCTATGCACTTATTAGAGGATTTCGATGGTGTTTGATTAAGATTCCATTCTCCTCCATCCGGTATTCTTACATAATATGGTAGTAACTCCGCAGAAGAACTGGAATAAGTATAAGTATCTAAGGGCGTACTACTTCCCATCTTAAAAAGAGTTGGAGAATCACCATTATTATTAAGAAAACTCGACATTTCCCAAAAACACGTTTGCAAAGGAGGCAAAAGTCCGGATAGCGATATCTTTGCTGATGATCCGGAGTCTGAATCAAAATTGGTATCATCATCAAAAAAATAATCAGATAAGTTTACTGTGGAGTTTGTTGTATTATAAAATTCCACCCATTCCGAATTACCTGTTCCTGGATTCGGAATGAATTCATTTATAAGAATATCCGCAGCAAAAACTTTGTTTGGGAAAAGAAAGAACATGAATACAAGAAGCAATAAAATAGGGCAGATTCTTCTGAGCATTTGAATAATATCTATGTCTATCTTCGAGTCTAGCAAAAAATTAAATAACTTGCCAATTATAATCCAACGATGTTATTATATTATCGTAAACTAGAATATGGCAATATTATGAGAAGATACCATTTTTTAAAAAATGATGATATTTATGAGGCTATCAATAGCCTCCGAGATGCATTTCTTGCCGCACATAATGGCTCCGACGTTGAGGAAATTATAAACGCTATTTTAACACAAGATGAAAAAGTTAGAGTCGGAAGAAGAATTATAATAGCAGGCCTCTTAAAATCAAACCTAACTATAGAGGAAATAGTTAGCTTATTGAAAGTAGGCAATAACACGGTAATGGCCGTAGCAAGAAGTCTTGAGACGCATGAGGCAGGATTTAAGCTACTTGAGCAAAGAAAAAAGAGGGTTGAAAATGAATATCAGCGCAAAAAGCATAAATCCATCGGAGGCTCTAAGAAAGTATTTAAAGAAAAAGTTTATACAGGCTTCAAACGCAAAGACGTCAAGCGATAAATCTACGTGTTTTTCTTGTATTCTAGTTTACTGTAATAATATTATCGAGGCGTATAATACGAAATGAGATGTGAATTATAATTATGTAGAAATGGATACTTATTGCTCTATCTCAAAATCTAGACGCAGGAGCTTCCGTTTTAGCAGAACAAAATAAAAATAATAAAAAAGCAATTAGAACAGGTATTGCTTTCATTAAATAAATCAATATAAATTCTCTAGAAATTTAAAATTTTATTAGATATCAATGACTATACTTTTACTGTAAATGCCAATAAAGACTCATCTTCCCGTTTGGATGAAATACAAAAACCCCGTTTGCACCGTCTCCTGTACAATTTCGACAAAAATATCCTTGGCCTTCCTCCACTGATCTCACAGCAATATCTGAATTATTATACATGTCAAATGCGGGATGAGGATTACCTCTATAGTAAACGCTACTGTAACAAGTTTGTCCAAAGCCTTGACTTATTTTAAGTCCGCCAGTAGACATTGGCCAAGGAAACGAACCGTTTCCTGTACTTGTTGATCCATTAGGATCTCCACCACATCCAGTATCCCAAACTACATTTTCTGCCGTTAATATTCCCGCAGGATTATCAAAATTTGAATAATAGTTATATTGTTCAAGTGAGGAAATATTATAAACCCCAAAATGAAGATGGGCGCCAAAAGAATAACCTGTATTCCCCATGTAGCCAATTACCTCTCCCCTTGATACTTTCCGTGGTTCGGTGGAAATTAAAAGCTTTGCTGCTTTCTGAATTTGCTGTAATTCTCTTAATGCATCTGCTAGTCTTTTCTGATATTCGCTTTCCGAATTCTTGGTAACTGCCAATAAATTCGCTTTATCTTTTTTTTCTGCATCAAGTTGGGCAGTATAAGCTTCCAATTGCTTTTTTAAAGCTTCTACTTTTTTCTTTTGCTCCTCAAAAATAACTTTTTGGTTAGCGTAATCAACTTTTGCCTGTTGTGTGTCGTAAACGAGCTTTTTATCATGCGCCTGAGCGATTTTAAGATAGTTTAATCTTTTAAAAAAATCAGAGGCATTATTTGAAGTCAATAATATTTGAAAAGGCTGAATGGTTCCGATCTCGTAAGTTGCAACGATTCTGTTTGCTAAAACTTCTACCAGGTTATTTAAAGACTTTTCCAAACCTGATATTTTTTTGGTTGCGGTATCAATATCCAGAATTAAACTCGTGATTTGCTCTTGCGTTGCTTCAATTCTATATTCCGTCAGCTTTATCTGATTGTCCATTACGGCAATTTGAGAAGATAAAGTTTTTGCTTGACTTTTCAAATCCGAAATCTTGCTTTGAAGATCATTTATCTTATTTAATAATGCCTGAGTGTCCGGAGCTGAGCTTGGAGAAGGCGTTGGGGAATCAGTTTGAGAATAAGCAATATTTCTGTCAAAAGAAGAACTAAAAAGGATTACTAAAAGAAAAATGACAAATATTCCTATTTTTTTCATTACTAAACCCATATTCCATAACATTTTAAATTAATAAAACCTATTTTAAATACCTTAAAACAGCCAGGAAACTGGAAAACGCTCCCAGCATTGCCGCCAATACCAATTCAATTGCCAAAAGTTCAAACAGCACAATAGGCGATACCGGAAGAACCGGAATCCCTCTTAAAAATGACGATAAAAATGGTGTTGCATACCACAAGGTTAGTGAGGAAATAAGCCATCCTAAAAAGGCCCCAATTACCCCGTAAAACATGCCTTCAAAAATAAACGGCCAGCGGATATACCAATTTGTTGCCCCAATAAGCTTCATAATCTCTATATCCTCTTTTTTTTGAGAAATCTTAATTCCGATAATTGTTACCATAATAAAAATTGAAACAAGAGACAGGAGAACAATTAAAGCAAAGCCTATTTTTCTTAAGGCGCTGGTCCAGGCAGTAAGAGTGGAAACAACATCTTTTTGAAACACAACTTCCTGAATAATCGGTGAATTCTTAAGCGTATCGGAAATACTTGATAAATCCTCTATTTTAAGCGAGGATATCTCTAAAGATGCCGGTAAAATGTCTGCTGTAACTAAATCCAAAAGAAGCGGATCATTTTTATTCTGCTCCCTGTAAATTTTTAGCGCTTCGTCTTTTGAAACATATTTAACAGACGCTATTTTGCCGGTTGATTGCAAAGTGTTTTCAAGCGCGTTTATATCACTTTGTTTTGCTTCATTTTTGAAAAACGCCGTAACTTGGGGTTTTGATTCGAAATAATTAACAATTTTTGATGAGCCGCCTATTAAAAAAGTGAAAAACGATACCACTAAAAAGGTAAGCATCATTATTAAAATAGCCGCAAAAGCTTGGTAAGGAGATCTTCTGATGTTTGTCCAGGTTGTTTTAATATGTTTCATGCTTTTTTCTCCCTGCCCGCAACACTCTCGCCCAGGCCACCTCGCTCTTCTTGGCTGGCGGGCGGGCTTGCGAGGCGGGCGGGCTTTTCATTTTCCTTATTTTCTTTCTTTTTCCTATCATCTCTTACTAGCTTACCCTTTTCAAGCTCTATAATTCTTTTTGAGAGACTTTTAACAATATCCGCATTATGAGTAGCCATTATAACAGTTGTGCCTTTTTCGTTAATATCGGACAAGAGCTTAACTATTTCCCAGCTCGTTGCGGAATCAAGATTACCTGTAGGTTCATCTGCCAAAAGAATTTCCGGAGACAAAACCAAAGCACGTGCAATTGCGGTTCTTTGCAATTCTCCTCCTGACAACTGAATAGGAAATTTATCTTTATGAGATAAAAGACCAACCTGGGTTAACACTTCTTCCGCTCTTTTTCTGGCTTCGTTCGGGTTTATTCCCGATACCTCAAGCGGCAAACTGATGTTTTCAAAAATTGTCCTATCGAATAACAACTTTAAGTCTTGAAACACAACTCCGACTTTTTTCCTCAAATGAGGGATTTTGTGTTTAGAAAGCTTAACAATATCCCAATCATTTATAATTATACTTCCCTCCGTAGGCAATACATCGCGTATTAAAAGTCTAAAAATAGTTGTTTTACCAGATCCCGTTGGCCCAACCAGAAAAACAAACTCTCCGTTTTCCACAGAAAGAGTAATATCGGAAAGACCAAAAACTCCTGTTCCGAATTTTTTTGAGACCTTATCAAGTTTTATCACAATACCTCGATTCTTCCTGCATCCATAAGCCAGCCGGCACGCTGGGCTTTTTGGGTTTGTCCCCAAACTTTTATTTTTTTGTCAATAAATTTAGATAAATCAATAGTAGAAGAAGTGAGGTATACATTTTGACTGAGGCCACCCGGTCTTTCAAGATGGAACGCGCCCTCCCCATCAATACCGCCTTGTTTTAAAATTCCTTGCGCCGTATCTTTAAATGTCTTCGTGTCATTAGAGCCAACTATTGTTCCTTTAGAAACAGACGATGAGTTCGAAATTCCCCCAATGCTTGTTGTTTTGCCGACAATAGTTGAATTTGTTGAAAGCACATAGCCACTGCCTAATCCCAGTAAAGCAATAACTACAAAAACAAGAGCAATTTTCGGCGAGAAAGCAAATTTACTTCTTGTTGGGTTAAAATCGTGGACTAATGATTCGTTTTTCGTATCTTCTTTATTTTCTTCCATTATTTTGATATCACCTCCTCTATTAAGTAAAACATATTTTGCGGCTTTTGGCAACCCTAAACGCTCTCAATTTTATAATTTTCTGAGCTCTTCGTCTATAAATCCGTCTATATCCCCATCAAGCACCGCGTCGGCATTTGAAGTTTCAAAGCCCGTGCGCAAATCTTTTACCATTTTGTAGGGATGCAAAACGTAAGACCTTATCTGATTTCCCCAGCCCGGAGTTTTATATCCGCCTTTTAATTGCTGTTCCTGTTTTTTACGCTCTTCTTCCTGTAGGACCCAAAGCTTGGCTTTTAGTATTTTCAGCGCATATTCACGGTTCTGGCCTTGATAACGCTGTGTTTGGGCAGTAACAATAATGCCTGACGGCTTATGCTTTAATCTTACCGCAGTTGAAACTTTGTTAACATTCTGACCGCCGTGTCCGC
>CAYIOB010000028.1:0-9422 GCA_964364925.1 uncultured Gammaproteobacteria bacterium | reverse complement strand
CGTTTAAATTTACTAATTGGTTTTCTTCCATTAAACTTTCCGGCAAATATTCTTTTATTTTCTTTTTTTCCTTTAAAATTTTATAGACTTGTCTTCTTAGCCATTTGGATGAAATACCTTTTGTTTCTGGATATACAGGAACTAATCTTCCGGTGTGAATAGTCTGATTATTAAAGATAACTTCGTAATCAGGAGACAGCATTGTAAATTTATTTCTATCCAAATCTACTTTTCCGGAAAGCGAAATCAAATCGCCTTTTTTCATCGCCCTTGTTAAAAAAGGCTGATTAAACCATAAAATATCAATGCTTCCCGTGTCATCTGTTATTGTTGCTCTTTGTAAGGATTTCCATTTTCTGGTGTACTGATTTTCTATTTTTTCTATTGCCCCTTTTATTGTTACGGTTTCGCCTGTCTGGACTTCTCCGATTTTCGAAACAAGAGAATAGTCGTCGTACCTAAAGGGAATATGGAATAAAAAATCTTCTAAGTTTTTTATACCGAGTTTCTCAAGCCTTGAGGCATACATTTTATAAGCTCTCGAAGCTTCTCTAACGGGTGTTTGTAGGTTCATATTTTTTAGCGAAGGCTAAGGAAAGGAAGAAACGACGTTGCGATTAAGGCAATTGTTGCAATAGTTATGATTATTTTCCAAATCCATTGGTGTTTTCTAAAAATTTCCATATTTATATTTTATCACAAATTATTTTGTTTTTACCTTAAACGGGGTTTTTCTGCCTACTTTTATTATCATTCCTTCTTCCGCTTCTTGATTGATTTGATTACTGTCAATAGTTTTTCCGTTTACTTTGAGACCGTGTTGATGAGTTATCCTTTTGACTTCAGAGGTGCTGATATTTCCCCATGCAGAAACTGTGCCAGCAATACTCGCGCCGCTAGCCGGAGTAAAGAAGGGTAGGTTTGCAGGCAGTTCTTTTCTTTGAACGAGTTTTTCGAAGTTTTCCTGTGCTTCGTCGGCTGATTTTTTGTCATGAAGTTCGCTAACGATTAGATATGCTAATTCTTTTTTAATATTAATAGGATTTTCTGATTTTAATCTTTTTTCATAATCCGAAATTTTATCCGGCGGTAGATTTGTAGACAGCGTAAAATATTGCATAATTAAATCGTCATTTATTGCCATTATATTTGCGTACATATCGTTTGGATTGTCATCAAGCCATATTGCGTTGCCATAAGACTTGCTCATTTTTCTTCCGTCGGGGCCTTCAAGTATTGGTGTTGTTAAAACAAAAGATTCTTTGCCTCTTAAATCTTTTTGTAAAGTTCTTCCTGCCTGCATATTAAACGTTTGGTCTGTTCCGCCAATTTGAATATCGGTATCTAAAATATAACTATCATATCCCTGCATTACGGGATATGAAAATTCATGAAGACCGACTCTTTTACCTTCGGAAAGTCTTTTTTTAATCAGCTCCCTGCTTAAGAGATCATTTACGGAAAAATGCTGATTAAGTTTTAGAATTTCTTCGTAAGAAAGTTTTTTAAGCCATTCACTGTTGTATCTTATTTTTACTTTAGCAAAATTCAAAATTTTTTCCGCCTGTTGCTTGTAAGTCTTAAAGTTTTCTTCAATTTCTTTCGAGGTTAATTGTCGCCTTTCAGCATCTTTGTCGGATGTGTCTCCGATAAGGGCGGTAAAATCACCGATTAGAAAAGTAACGTTGTGTCCGAGTCCGGCGAACTTCTGAAGCTTTCGAAGCGGGACTGCGTTGCCTAAGTGGATTTTGGTGGCTGTTGGGTCGATTCCAAAGTAAATATTGAGTTTTTTTCCAGATTTAAGAAGCTTCTCAAGTTCTGCTTTCCCGGGAATGATGTTTGCAACGCCTCTTGCTAAGAGTTCATCTATATCGTTCATAATTTAATTATAGCATACCCGCCTTGCTGCGAGGCAGGTTTGTGATTAGCCGTAAATTTGCTATACTATTGTTTGTATGTTGGATTACGGAAGGCGCAGAAAAAGCAGAAGACAAAGGTACTCCTCGGACGCCGCAAAAATTATTCTTATCAGCAAAATTACTAAATATACTTTTTTTGGATTAATAGGCTTTATTTTGCTAATGACGGTTCTTTTTATTTGGTACGGAAAAGATCTTCCGACTCCAGGAAAATTAGTTGATGCTCAGCAGTCGGATTCAACAAGAATCTATGATAGAAACAACGTTCTTCTTTATTCGGTTTATCAAGATCAAAATAGAATCTATGTTAACCTTTCTAAAATTCCAAAGTATCTACAGCAAGGAACAATAGCGATTGAAGACAGAAATTTTTACAATAATCAGGGATTTTCAATTACAGGGTACTTAAGGGCGATTAGGAATATAGTTTTATACAGACAGCTTTCCGGAGGTTCGACTCTTACTCAGCAGTTGGTTAAAAATGTGCTTCTTTCTTCCGAACGGTCAGTGCCTAGGAAAATAAAAGAACTGATGCTTTCAATCCAAGTTGATAAAAAATATACCAAGGACCAGATTTTGGAAATGTATCTAAATGATGTCGGTTACGGAGGAACGGCCGTCGGAGTTGAAGCCGCTGCGGAAGTTTATTTTAATAAAAGCGCCAAAGACCTAAATCTTGCTCAATCCGCACTTCTGGCAGGTTTGCCTCAGAGTCCTACTACCTATTCCCCTTTCGGCGGATATAAATATTACATAGAAAGATCTCAAAAGGTTTTGAATGCAATGGTTAGGGATAAATACATAACCCAAATTCAGGCTGATGATGCTTTTAAGGAAATTAAATTTATGCAGTTTACTCAAAATAACACGGGAATCAAAGCTCCTCATTTTGTTTTTTATGTAAAAGAGCAGTTAGTTAAGCAATTTGGTGAAAGCATGGTAGAAAGAGGCGGACTGCAGGTTAAAACATCTCTTGATTACAATATAGAGAAAGAAGCGGAAAAAATTGTCAAGGAAGAAATAGGAAAATTAAAAAACTATCGTGTTGGAAACGGAGCGGCAGTTGTTAGTAATCCTAAAACCGGTGAAATTTTGGCAATGGTTGGCAGTGAGGATTATTTTAATACCAAAAATGACGGTAATTTTAATGCTACCTTGGCCCTTCGTCAGCCTGGTTCATCTTTGAAACCGATAACATATGCGGTTGGTTTTTCAAGAGGCTATACTCCCGCAATTCTTCTTATGGATACACAGACTAATTTTAAGGCAACCGAGGGCGAAAAAGATTATAACCCTGTAAATTATGACAGTAAGTTTAGGGGACCGGTACAGGTAAGATTTGCACTTGGAAATTCTATTAACATCCCGGCCATTAAAATGTTGGCTTTGGTTGGAATAGAAAATGTAATGCAGAAAGCTTATGAGATGGGAATTTCCAATTGGCAGCCTACGGATACTAATTTGAAAGACGTTGGTTATTCTTTAGTTTTGGGAGGAAGAGTTGTCCGCTTGGTCGATGAGGCCGAGGCTTACGGAGTTTTTGCCAACGGCGGAAACAGACAGCCTTTAGTTTCAATACTTGAAGTAAAAGATGCAAAGGGAAACAATTTGTATAAATATAATCCGCCCTCCCCCCAAAGAGTTCTTTCTCAAGAGGTCAGTTTCTTAATCTCGCATATACTTTTGGATAACAACGCGAGGCTTATTGATTTTGGAGCATATTCCCAGCTTGTTGTCCGGGGTCATCCAAGCGTTTCGGTTAAAACCGGTACAACCAATGATTTTAAAGATAACTGGACCGTTGGATATACACCGTCGTTCGTTGTAGGAGTTTGGGTTGGCAATAATGACAACAGCTCTATGAATAAAATTGTCTCGGGAATTACAGGCGCGGCTCCTATATGGAATAGAATTATGAGTTTTGTTTTGAAGGGTAAACAGGATGAGCCGCCTCAGAAACCTGACAATGTTTTAGCAATGCAAGTAGACGCATTCGGCGGAGGTTTACCTGTTTCCGGACAGCCGACAAGAACAGAATATTTTATACAAGGGACTCAGCCCACAAGCTTAGCGCCTATCTATCAGAAGATTAAATTTTCCAAATATCAGGACGGAAAAATTGCAAACGACGATGAAGTTAAAGCGGGAGATTATACAACTAAAGATTACATTGTTTTTAAAGACAACGATCCTATATCAACCGACGGAAAAAACCGTTGGCAGGACGGAATCGATGCATGGGTGAAGCTGACTTATTCTGCTGACAAAAGCGAGTATTATCCGCCTACACAAACCTCGGATTATAAATATTCCGGAAGTGATAATTTAAACCCAACACCCACTCCGACTCAAACTCCGAGCGCAACACTTACTCCGACTCCGGCCCCAACCCCGTAGGTTGTTGAATCTCCGACCTCGTAGGTTGATTTCTTGAAATGGGAAGTTATTTTATTACGGCTTTGAATGTGTCTTTTAAAGAAGCAATGATTTTTTTTCTTACAGGAACTATGTCTTCATTTGTTAAATTTTTTTCCGGGTGTTGGTAAACAATATGAAAAGTTCTTGAATTTCGGAACCTATCCGTAAGGGAAACATCGGCTATAAGCTCGCTTTGTTGTTTTATTTGGGTAATTATGTCTTCCGTTTTCCCATCTTCCTCGGTAATTACTGATATGTCTTCAATAACCGGCGGATATTTGTTAAGCGGTTTATATTCTTTTTTTAAATTTGCGTGTTTCAGTATAATATCGAAATTAATTTCAAAATCTACTAAATTATTATCTAAGACTTCGATTTCTCCTAAATACTCCTTGTTTAAGTATAAAGATGCGCTCAAGCCACCCTTTTCGGAATTTTTAAAAGTGGCATTCTCTATTCCAAAATCAATTAAAAGCTGTTCAAGTACTCCTTTAATCTCATAAAAGCTGGCGTTTTGTTTCTTAATTACGCCGGCAAGCATTGATTGTTCTTTCGGTAAACCGTTGCCTTCTTTTAGATAAACTTTTGCCAATTCAAATATTTTTATTTCGTGATGCTTTTTGTTTTCCGAAACTACTTTTAAAAGACTCGGAATAAGATTTCTTCGCATGTAAACAAAATCTTGGGTAAGGGGGTTTTGTATTGTTACGGCCTCTTCTTCCGGGCCTTCCAGTAAATCGGAAGAAACCATCGAGTAGGTGTAGCATTCTATAAATCCCCAGTATTTTAGTGCATCTTTTGCTCTTTTTTCCCAGAAGAATTCATTAATAGAATTATTTGTTATTTCAAATTCAATTAAAGGAAGTTTGCTTGGCAAGTTGTGGTAGCCGTAAATTCTGGCAATTTCTTCAACAATGTCTTCTTCGATCTCAATATCATTTGTTCTAAATGAAGGAATTTTTACTTTTATCTTGTCATTCGCAATTTTATTTTCAAATCCCAAATCGGAAAGTATTTGCGATGATTTGTTAATAGGGATATTAACTCCAATTACCGAATTTATTTTATTTTCAAAAACTTCAATTTCCGTAGTTTTATTCTTATTGGGATAAATATCGATAACCTCAGAAACAACTTTTCCATCGGCGATTTGTTCGTAAAGTTTTATTCCGTATAAAAGCGCTTCGTAGGCAAGCTCAGGATCTAAGCCTTTTTCATTTAAAATTGCCGCCTCCGTTCGTATGCCCAAAGACATCGAAGTTTTTCGGATACGGAATTTATCGTTATTGTCTATGAAAAATAAAATGCGTTTTGTATCTTGAGTTACCACACTATTTTGTAATCCCATTATTCCTAAAAGATCAATGATTTCGTTTTTATCGTTTACCGCAACTATTTCTCCTCCAAAAAGTAAATGTTGTTTATCGTCCAAAGTTTTAATCCTGTTTCCTCTTGCTGCTTCTTTTATAGTTAAAGTTTTTGTTAAAAGCCTATCAAAATCAAAAACGTGAGCCGGGTGGCCGATTGTTCTCATTACATAGTTTGTAATATCAATTAAATTATTCAAACTTCTTATACTAGAGGTTTCCAGTCTTTCCTTTAAATAGTGCGGAGATTCTTTTATTTTTACATCCATTACAACGGCACAAATTCTATTTACGAGTTTTGGATTGCTTTCTATTTTAATAAGACTTATATTTACTTTTGTTGTTTCAGGTTCTATCAATTTTGGCGGTCTAAATTCAGCCTTAATTCCCAAATGGTTAAGTACTGTTACGGTTTCTCTGGCAATTCCTACAACAGACATCAAATCCGGCCTGTTCGTAGTAACTTCAATATCGTAAATATAATCTTCTTTGTATTTCTCCAGCCTTTCAACGGAAACGCTTGTCAAAGAAAGTTTTTCTGCAATGTCTTTTGCGGTTGCGTTTGTTTTTACGTAATCTCTAAGCCAACTGTCCAGTATCTTTATATTCATAAGTTTAGTAATTAGTTACTAGTTACTAGTATCTAGTATCTGAAAATTTAGAACTGTTCCAAAAATTCAAGTTTATTTGAATACAAAAGTCTTAAATCGTCTATTTCAATGCCGTCCTTCATCATCAAAACCCTTTCCACTCCCCAACCGAAGGCAAACCCTGTATATTTTTTAGGATCTATTCCTGTAGCTCTCAAAACATTTGGGTGAACCATTCCTGCCCCTCCAAGCTCCAGCCAGCCAGCCTTGCAGAGCTTACAGCCGCGGCCTAAACACACCCCGCAAGTTACATCAACTTCAAAAGACGGTTCCGTAAACCGAAAGTGATAAGGTCTTATTCTCGATTTTCTTTTCTGCCCGAAATAAGATTTTACAAAGTAATCGAGTGTTCCTTTTAAATTAACTATGGAAATATTTTCTGAAACGACGAGCCCTTCAAATTGATGAAACATCGGAGTGTGGGAAACGTCGGATTGCCTTCTGTAGCATTTGGCAATATTTAACATCTTTATAGGCGGTTTTTTTCTCTGCATCTCTCTAATTTGACCGGATGAAGTATGCGGGGTTAAAAGCATCTGTCCTTTTTCAGGATTTGGTTTTTCTTTAATAAAAAAAGTTTCCCAGTCGTCTCTTGCCGGGTGATTTTCCGGAAAATTTAAAGCGGTAAAGGCATACCAGTCCCATTCGATTTCGGGATACCTGACCCTTAAATAACCTATCTTTTCAAAGATTCCGGTTATTTCTTCAATTGCCTGCGTTACCAAATGCAAATGGCCAAGAGGAGGCTTGATTCCGGGGTTCGAAACATCTATTTTTTGCCTTAGAATTTTTTCAGTTTTATGTTTTAAGTTTATTTCCCTTTGTTTTATTGCATCTTCAATTGTATTTTTAACTTCGTTGGCAAGCATTCCTACTTCTTTTCTTTTTTCAGCAGAAATTTTTGTGATGTCCTTTATAGTTTGAGTTAATTTTCCGCTTCTTCCCAAGAACTGAAGTTTTACTTCTTCCAATGTCTTTAAATCTTCGGCTTCCAGAATAAACGATAAAGCGGCATTTTTAATGCCAATTAATTCTTCTTCCATTATATTCAAGAATAACATAAACTAAGCGTTTTTTCACTACTTAATGAATGTAGATTATTATTTTGCGGATTTGACGATTTTTTGGAAAGTTTGAGGGTCGTTTACTACGAGGTCCGCTAATATTTTTCTGTCTAATCCAATTTTTGCTTTTTTAAAATGGTTAATTAATTTACTGTAAGAAAGTCCTTCTTTTTTTGCCGCTTCGCCGATTCTAACTATCCACAAGGCTCTCATATCTCTTTTGCGGAGCTTTCTTCCATGGTAAGCGTAAGCATCGGCATGTAAAGCCGCTTCTTTAGCAACTCTGATAAGCTTTGATTTTGTGCCTCGAAAACCTTTAGTTTTGTCTAAAAGCTTATTGTGTTTTCTTCTTGATACAACTCCTCGTTTAACTCTTGCCATAGTTTAGTAATTAGTTACTAGTAACTAGTATCTAGTAACTGGTTTTAGGCTTCTCCCAACATCTTCTTTATCTTTTTCGCAAACGTACCCTTAAGCACCCCAATTTCTTTTTGGCGTCTTAATCTTGATTTAGATTTATTCAATTTCTTGTGGCTTTTGTACTGATGGGAAAACAAAACCTTACCGGTCTTTGTAACCTCAAATCTTTTAGATACCGATTTCTTTATTTTCTTCTTTGGCATTTTTATTTTTCCTTTCCGGCGAAACTAAAATTATTAATTTCTTTCCTTCCAAATGTCTGTCCCTTTCAACTTTAGATATGTCTTCTAAATCTTTTAAGACTTTATCTAGAATTTTGTGTCCGAACTCCGGATGGGCAATTTGTCTGCCCGCAAAATTTACTACCAGTCTTACTTTGTCTCCGGCTTCCAAGAAATCTCTTGCTCTTTTACTCATGACCCCAAGGTCATTGGCGCTCATAAAAGGTCCGAGCCTTACCTCTTTTGTTTCCGAAACCCTGGCTTTTCTTTTCTCTTCGCGTTTTTTCTTTTCTTCTTGATATAGGAATTTTTTGAAGTCAATTATTTTTGCAACCGGAGGCACTGCCTTAGGTGCTACTTCGACTAAATCCAATTCCAATTCTCGTGCTTTAGTTAACGCTTCAAATTTGCTTAATACCCCTATTTGTTTTCCGTTCGCGTCTAAAACACGAAGCGTCGTAGCAAAAATGCGCTCGTTTGTTCTGTAAAATTTCCTATCGTCCTGTTTTCGTTTATATCTTTTTATCAATTTCTTGTTTTATCTTGTCAAGAAAGGCGGGAGTTTTCATTAATCCCAAGTCCTTTCCGTCGCGTGTTCTTACAGAAATGGTTTTGTCTTCTACTTCCTGTTTGCCTATTATACCTAAAAATGGGACTTTTTGTAAAGTGGCATCACGGATTTTTGCCTGAAGGCGCTCATTTCGCGAGTCAAGCTCTACGCGGATACCTGCGGCAATGAGTTCTTTCAGAATTTTTTCTCCATAAGAATTTTGCGCATCCGTTATCGGAAGGAGTGTGACTTGAACAGGGCTTAGCCACAATGGAAACGAGCCTTGGTAATGTTCCGTAAGTATTCCGATATATCTTTCAAAACTGCCTAAAATTGCCCGATGAATCATAACCGGTCTTTGTTTATTTCCTTCATTGTCTATGAAAGATAAATCAAAAGCTTCCGGCATATGAAAATCTAATTGAACTGTTGCCAACTGCCATTCGCGGTCTAAAGAATCTTTAATGTGTACGTCTATTTTAGGTCCGTAAAATGCTCCGTCTTGGGGTTTAAGGGAATATTTTAATTTTTTCTTTTTTAATGCTTCTTCTAAATCTTTTTCCGCCTTTGTCCAGTTTTCGTCAGTTCCGGCATAGGTTTCCGGTTTTGTTGCAAGTCTAAAGTCGAACTCAAAACCGAATTTTGTGTAAAACTCAACCATCATATCCAAGATATTGCCGACCTCTTCAAATATTTGATCTTCTGTAGCATAAATATGAGCATCGTCCATTGTTAATTGTCTAACCCTTAACAGTCCGTTTACTTCCCCACTTTTTTCTCTTCTGTGCAGTTTTCAAATTTACGATAATCTCA
>CAYIOB010000027.1:0-9878 GCA_964364925.1 uncultured Gammaproteobacteria bacterium | reverse complement strand
GTGCTGAGGATGTGAGTCGAACACATATAGCCTGTTCTTCAGACAGGTGCCTTGACCACCTTGGCTACCTCAGCTCGTCGAATCACAGCTTCGTGTTTTCATCCCGATAGAATCGGGATTTCAACTTTTCGCTGGATTCTCCTCTTAAAATTGCTTTGCAATTTTATATAGCAAAGAATTTATTGAAAAGAACTTATGGATTATACCAGATTCTAGTTTCTATATTCTAGCTTCTGGTCTGGTGGACCCCAGAGGATTCGAACCTCTGACCTCCTCAGTGTAAATGAGGCGCTCTAACCAGCTGAGCTAGGAGTCCTTGCCCCGCTAAGCGGGGTAAAAGTGCCGAGGACAGGACTTGAACCTGCACGCCTTTTTAAAGGGCACAAGAACCTCAATCTTGCGTGTATACCAGTTTCACCACCTCGGCTTGTCATCCCGATTCAATCGGGACTCCTCTTTCAAATTTTTTCGAAACTTGAAACTATACATTTTTTAAATGAGTCTTAGTATTTTATCAAACCTATGAACTATACGCTATGCGCTATTAACTAGCCTGTGCCCGAGGGGAGATTCGAACTCCCACGTCCTTTTGGAACACAGCGTTCTGAACGCTGCATGTCTACCATTCCATCACCCGGGCGTACGATAATTATACCATTTATGTGTCTATTGCAGAAGTTTAATAACCCAAATTTTGATACTGGTTAAGTGGCGGGTTTATTCCGGAAGTTATACTTGTTATGGTATTCATAAATAGCCAGATGGTAACAATAGTTGAAATAATGGTTAATATTATTGCAGCAATGCCTACCGTTTTTGTTTTTTCATCTTTTTGGAAAACATATTTTATTCCAGGCCAAAGACCTAAAGGCGGAAGAAAAATGCTTAGTGCGTAAATGCTGATTTGCTTTGTAATGGTAATAGGGGGTTCATGTAATTTTTTGCCGCAGGTTGGACAAAAGAAAAAGTTATCCGAAACAGGAGAATTACAAAAGCGGCAAATTTGCTGATCCATTAATTAAAGCATCTCACAGCAGAGGAATTTCGTCAAATCATTTTTGCTTAGTTAAGAATCTGGCATCCTTTATATTAAACAATATGAGTCAATAAGACTATAGGATTTATTATAGTTTTTTTGGGTTTACTCTAAGTATCTTATCATCATCAGTTTTTGGTATTCCCCTGCCATCTCTATTGCTTGTTAAAATATAAAACATATTATCAGGACCTATTACAATATCCCTTAATCTTCCGTACTCTCCTTTAAAATACTCTGTTAAATTATCATTTCCTTTAAGCTTAAACAAAGCGTTACCTTTAAGCCCCGTAAAAAATAAGGAGTCATTGTAGAAGGCTGTTCCTCCCGGAGCCCAAGTGGCATTTCCGCTTTGAATTACAGGAGAAATCATGCCAAGCCTTGTTTTGCTTCCAATAATCTCAGGCCATCCATAATTTTTCCCAATCTCAATTAGATTTACTTCATCAGTTGCATTGTCGCCATGTTCTGTTTCCCAAAGCTTATTTTGACTATCCCAAGCAAGCCCCTGAGGGTTTCTATGTCCATAGGAATAAGTAAGGTTATTAAAAGGATTTCCCGGCGCAGCATTTCCTTCGTTGGTAACACGCAGTATTTTACCAGCTAGAGAGTTTTTGTCTTGTGCTAAAGATGGTTTTTGCGCGTCCCCCGCTGTTATATATAAAAAGCCATCAGGACCAAACTTAAGTCTGCCGCCGTTATGAAAAATTGAGCCTGGAATATTATCTACGATTATTTTTCTATCAGTTAATTTTTCATTACTGTATTTATATCTTACTACTCTATTTAAAGTGTTGTTTGAAGAATTTGCGTATGTATAATAAAGATAAACAAAATTATTATTTGTAAAGTTAGGATGAAGAGTGATTCCCAGTAACCCGCCTTCTCCGTTTGTTTTAACATCTGTTATTTCTAAAATCGGAGTTTCTTTTAAATTGCCGTTTGCATCAATTAATCTTACTCTGCCGGGACGTTCTGTAAATAAAGCGCTTTTATCAGGTAAGAAAATTAATTCCCAGGGAATTTCTAGATTTTGAGCAAAAATTGAAACTCTAGGTATTTCTTTTGTGGCTTCATTCTTTTCTTCAACCTCTGTTACTTTTGAAATACTTGTATTCTCAGCTTTTTTTAAAAAGGGTGAAGATAAATAATATGCACTCGCTAAAACAACCAACAAGGCTAGTACAAAAAGCAACCTATAATTAGTCTTATTTCCCATATGCCTTATTATATCAAAATACTTTTATATTAAGCTTGGTTTTTCTAGTATAATAAAAAAGTCCGCTATCTTTACTTAAAATATGTACGAAATAAGATATTACACTAAAACACGCAGGAATTCGGTTTTACGAAGGAGGAGAAGAGTTAAAGCGTTATTTATTATCCTTATGTTTTTGCCAATTCTCCCTTTTTTAGTATACAAGCTTTCATCTCCAACAACAGAAAGTGTTGCGGGAATTATTAGTCCATTAGCTCATGACGTAATAGAAAAAGGATTTTCTATTATTATCCCAGATGTAAATAGTAAAGCTTTGGAGGAAATTGTTCAAAGTCAGTTAAAGGAAGCAAAGGGAACATATGCAGTTTATATTAAAAACCTAAACACAAGAGAAAGATATTATTTTAACGAACAAAAAAAATTTGACACAGCAAGTATGTATAAACTTTATGTTTTAGCAACTGCGTTTAGCCAAATACAAAAAGGAAAATTTAGCGAGAGCGATGTTTTAAATCAGGATATTGCAGTGCTAAACGAAAAATTTAATATCGCAACTGAATCTGCCGAACTAACAGAGGGGAGACTTACTCTCCCTGTCCGAGTAGCAATGGAAAGAATGATTACAATTTCTGATAATTATTCTGCTCTTTTACTTTCTGAAAAAGTAAGAATTGCGAATATCAATTCCTTTTTAAAAGAAAATTCCTTTTCTCAGACAAAAATGGGGGGAATTGATACAAATCCCGTAACTTCAGCTTACGATACCGGTTTATTTTTTGAAAAACTTTACAAAGGGGAACTTGCCAATCAAATTTATACCGACAGAATGCTAAGTTTGCTTAAAAATCAAAAAAAGAATACCAAGTTTTCTAAATATCTTCCTCAAGATACGGTTATTGCCCACAAAACAGGAGAATTGGGCGATATTTCCCACGACGCGGGCATCGTATACACTAAAAAAGGAGATTATATTATTGTTGTTTTATCGCAAACAGCATCGCCATTGTCTGCCGATGAGAAGATAGCTGATATATCAAAAGCGGTTTATAATTATTTTATAAATTAATCAGCGGCATTTTAAGCCTATCGGGATATATAATATTTGGTAGAATATATTCTTATGGAAATTATTTTTTTACTTCTTACAATTTTAGGTTTATCGTTATTTGAGATCATAACAAGCATTGATAATGCGATTATTAATGCCGAAGTCCTGTCGCATATGAGCGAAAAAGCTCGCAAATGGTTTCTTTTATGGGGGTTTTTGTTTGCAGTTTTTGTTGTTAGGGGCTTACTTCCTTTTCTTATAGTTTGGATTGCTAATCCAGGTATAGGGCCCATGGGAGTTGTCACTGCGGCATTTTCTAACGACCCTAGTGTAATTGAGGCAATTGAAAAATCATCCCCTATTCTCCTTTTAGGAGGAGGGGTTTTTCTACTGTTTCTATTTTTTAACTGGTTGTTTCTTGAACCTAAAAACTTTGGTTTACGGGGAGAGAAATTTTTTCATGCGCAGGGCGCCTGGTTTTTTGCAATAGTTTCGGTACTTCTGACTGCAATTGTCTGGTTCGCTCTCCAGAGGGATTCGCTTTTAGCATTTGCAGCCGTAGTTGGCTCAACCGCATTTTTTATAATTCACGGATTTAGACAATTTGCCAAGCAGCAGGAACAAAAACTTTTAGGAAGCGGAATGTCCGAAATAAGCATGATTGCTTATCTTGAAGTTTTGGATTCAACGTTTTCCATAGACGGCGTTATAGGGGCGTTTGCTTTTACTTTTTCCGTCCCTTTAATTTTACTCGGTAACGGTCTCGGAGCATTTGTTTTACGCAAATTAACAGTAAGCAATATAGAAATAATTAAAATCTATAAGTATCTTAAAAAAGGGGCGATGTATTCAATATTATTTTTGGGAATAATTATGATTTTGGATGGTTTTGGTTTTCATATTCCGCCATGGGTTTCTCCTGTTATAACATTTACAACTGTAGGATATTTCTTCTATAAATCCAGATTGGATTTAAAAACAATCGAAGGAGCGCTGAAACCTACGAAACAAAATTCTTAAGTCTTTAAAAAGAGATCAGGGTATAATGTTAAAAATGCTGGAGTGAATAAACGCAACAAAGAAGCCGGATAAAACGAAAGTTATCTTGAAAAATTTTGCTTTATTAGCTCTGGAATGCTTTGCCTTCGGCAAAGATAATTAAGCGCCTTTATATCGGCAGGGGAAAGTTTTACTACTTGATTGGTTCTCGAATACATAACAGCATTTTTATCCGGTAAGTGTCCAAGGCCTAATGAGTGCCCCAATTCATGCATGATTGTGCGTACTAATTCCTCTTTAGAATTGTTAAAGTAAATATCAATTCTGTTTAACGATGGATCATAAAGTCCTTCCTCCGGTTTAACTGAAAGAACTGCCTTAAAATTATCAATAGCTTGATTAAGATTGGCTACCTCGGAATTGTATAAATCAGTCGATCTGTTTAGATTTTTGGCAATAGCATTAAGTTGCGCCGCTTCTGTTTCTAAATCTTTTTGTTCTTTTATGAACTTATCGTATTCCTCAAAAGTAGCACCCCCCCGCACGTTTAACTGGACAATTCGTTCATTCAAGCTCCTTGCCCCTTGTTGAAATTTTGCAACTCTTGCTTCGTAATCGGCTATCTTAGCCTTAAGGGATTGATCTTCTCCTTTAATATTTACTTCAAGCTCATTTACCTCATCTTTAACTTTTTGACGATTATCATAGACAAGGTTTATACTCAATGCCTTTGGAGAATTACTGTAAGCAAGCAGCTTTTCCCCCCACGCTAGGTTCCAAGCTGTGGCTGAGCTTTGGACGTCATCTAAAAAATCCTGCTCCGGAACGTTGAAACGGGGATCAACGGTACCTATGCGATAGTAAACCGGCTTATCGCAAGCAGAATAAGTAAGGTATTTATCAGCAAAACCGGAAAGAAGCGGGCTTACAACATAAAGGATAATTATTCCGATCAGTAAAACAGAAAAAACTTGAAGAAATTTCCTCATTAAGATTTATTGTAGAAAAACTTTACACTTAACGCAAGACAGGATAATAGAACTGCTTATCGCATGAGGCGACTGACTTCGTAATTACAGCTGAGCATACCGGTCCGGACCCATTATATCACTATAGCGGTGCACCCCAAGAGTACTTGCTTCTTCGAAGTGGCGTCTAGCTTTTGAGGCTAAACCCGCCTTGCCGGCGAGGCAGGTGAAACAAATGAGACAGTATAAAAGGGGTGTTTCAATGATGATGTTGCTTCAAAATTTACAAAAAAAGCATTAATTCATTTATGGAGAATGTGGGATGCCCTATCCCTATATAAAATATGTGGTGTTTTTATCAAAGATTGAATATCTAAATTGACTTGATTTGAACTAGATAAGTAATTATACTCTCATGCTATGACAGCAGAAAGAAGCGCGTATCAAGATAAAGGACCTGCAAAAAAGAGCAGACCATCCAGAATTGTTGCAGTAAATTTTTTAGGCTCAGCGATAAGGGAAAAGCCTGATTTAGTTGAGAAATTAGACCCTAAGAGCGCATATGTTTTGTTCACGCATTCTGACATAGTAAACCCGAAAAGCTATGCATCCTTGGCAGATACGCTTGATATATCAACTTCAACTGTAAGCGCTATTTACAATAAACAATTATTGGAAGTTTGGGAAAGTGCGTCCGAAAAGCTGCAAGAAAAATACCCATTGACTGTAATTTTTCAGGCTCTTGGACATCCTACCGACGAGGAAAGGGCTAAAATGAGCGAAGGACAAAGAAGAAGATATCAAAACCCAGAGCAAAGAAGAATAAATAGGGACACACAGCAGGCTATTGCGCAAACACCAAAACAAAAAGCTATTTACGAAAGGTTTTCTCGAGAGCGCAAAGGTAAAAGTCCACCAAAAGCAGTAAGAATAAAAATGACTAATTCGCAAAAAAAAAGATACGAAAATAATCCCCAGCTAAGAGAGGCTCTAAGGCAACACATGATTGATAGATACGCAAACCCTGAAGAGAGACAAAAAGCTGCTAAAAGACAAGAACTCTTACCGTTGGGAAAGTGGAGAAAGCAACAAATTGCGGGCATGAGTAAAAAACAACAACAAAGAGTCAGAAGTATAGATTTATATGATTATGAACTCTGGCAAGCATTTCAACTAAATCATATCGATTCAGATATATTAGCTACTGGCGTCATTAGTTTTGGAGAGATCGCTAGATTGCGAAAATATTTTACTGGAGAAATTACCGTTGACAATATACAGATATTGCTGGATAAATTTTCCATTGCTCTCGCAAGAGTTGGGTGAGATCGATATGCGTGGAACAAAACCTTATATAAAACATTTATATTGATTCAAATACCCAAAACGGGAACTATTTATTGTCGGACATCTTGAATTGTGCGACCATTTTGATAGTTTAGAATCGATCGAGTACAATCGTGCTGAGCATACCGGTCTGGACCCATTTAGTTATTATAACTGATTACAACACCTCAATGTTTTAATTAAAAACCTAAAGGATAAAATTGCGAAATAACTGCCAAGACAAAGATTAACCATGTAATTTCTCCAAAATTCAATATTATTAACAAAGCAATATCATTATTATCGATTTTATAAATTTTACTAATTAACTTACTAGCCAGCAACCAAAAAATAAAAGATGACAGAAATATAATGTTTTGCATAGATGATTTTGACTGAAATGCAAAGAAAAATAAAAAAATGATAAATCGAGAAAGGAAAATAGATGTCAGTAGTGCGGCAAGATATATGAATCCTTTATGCGAATATTTTGTTATGAGAGCTCTTATCTTACTACTCAATAGATAAGAGATAACTGGAGTAACGAATGTGAGAATAATCCAAAACTCTGAGATCATATAGCTCAACTATACCATATTCGGGTTGGGAAGAAGCTTAGGGTATAAATTAGAAATTTTAATAATATATGACATATCTAATATTCTCAATTGCTAATAACCATCGCTTCCGATCAAATAGAGTTTGCTAAACATACCGGTCTAGACCCAATTAGTCATTATAGCGGTATTTGAGAAATTAATTTATCGAACCTTGATTTAGGCATTATATTGATGTATCCTACGCTTCAACATGTCAGAACGCGCAACACTAGCCGATTTATCAAGATTTGGCAATCCTCCGGAAAGGCCTGTGGAATTTAGAGAAAATGAGTTCACCGGCAAAGTTGTGCTAATAACAGGTGCAAGCCGGGGTATTGGCGCTGCAACTGCCAGAAGATTTGCAGGGCTTGGCGCTTTTGGAATAGTAATTAACTCAAGACCTAATAGTCAAGATAAGGCAGTTGCATTAGTAGATGAATTACAAGATATAGGGAGAAGGACGGGAACAAAAGCCTTATGGATTCCTGGAGACATTACCGATGAAGATACAGCTGAAGCACTTATTAGGGGAACTGTTCAAGAATTTGGACGCCTGGATATCTTGATAAATAATGCGGGTATACGTGATGACGGATTATTTGTAAGAATGGGTGATTTACAAATGCGAGGGGTTATGGAAGCTAACTTTTTTGGACCAGCTCGGGTGGCAAAAGAAGCAATTAAGCAAATGATAAAACAACGTCCTAGAGGTGGAGCAATTGTCTTTACTTCAAGTGTTGCGAGTGAAGGAAGTCCCGGACAAGCTAATTATTCTGCATCTAAAGGAGCTATCAACGCACTTACAAAAACCCTGGCTGCCGAATATCAAGGAGTAGGTATACGAGTTAATGCAGTAGCGCCCGGTCTTGTTGAAACCTCTTTAACCTCTGATCTAACTATTCAGCAACGGTCAGCCCTTCTGACTGCAACGCAAAGCGAAAGGGCACTAACCCCCGAAGAAGTAGCAGAGCACGTAGTGTTTTTAGCATCGGACCATGCCGCCAATAGGACTGGCCAAATTATTCCCCTATTAAAACCCTAGATTCATTATCCGAATTCTAGACGAATTTAAACAGTCCGAGAGTTTGATGAAGATTTAAGGAGTTTAGCAAGCCTCCATCAACCTAAATAGGCATTCCGGTTACCTTGGGATGCCCTACTTGGCTGCCGGGCTTGGATTCGAACCAAAATAGGTAGCTCCAAAGACTACCGTCCTACCATTAGACGACCCGGCATTGATTACATCATTTCCTAGCGGAGAGCCCTTTTAGAGGACGATCTCCCATTGATGACTCAGGTGTATTGAAATTTATGCTAAATTAACCAATGTCCCCGATCTTGCTTCTTTATCAACTTTTACCGCAACTTCGTGTCCTTTTTTGCCTCCTTGAACCTGAACGTGTTCAAGCTGCATTGATTCAATTGTTTGCTCAAAACTATTCTCGCCATGCACAAAGTTAACTTTATCTCCAACTTTTAAAGATTTTTCAAGCTTTATAACGGCAACTCCAATTTTGTCGTAGTAATGGATTACCTTACCAACCAAATCTTTATTCGCCACAAATCTCACCCCCTTTACAAGCCCTATCGTTTAATGATACCAAATTAACCTCTTTCCTTCAACAAAATAAATCGGTAGAATATAAACCTATGCGCAAAATGAGTAAAATCCTGTTCGTTTTACTCTTTTTAGGGTTTTTGGGTACGAGTCTTTTAATTGCTTTGAGGCCGTATTTTATAGCTTCCGGGCAAAAACAAACTATTCTCTCCCCCATTCCAAACTTTTTAACTCTTCATGCAAACGGCCAAGTTTCAACGCTTAATTTATGGCTTCCGCTTCTTGATAATATCGCGTTTTCAAATATTAAAAAGCCGGAAATCGAAGGTAAATCTGTTCTTTTATATGATTTAACAGCGAAGAAAGTTTTGTATGCAAAAAATCCAAAAGAAAAACTGCCGATGGCGTCTTTAACAAAAATAATGACCGCAATCGTAGCCCTGGAAAATAAAAAATCAGATGATAAATATATTGTTAGTAAAGCGGATTTAGTAGGAGAAAACTCAATGGGGCTTTCAGAGGGAGAAGTCCTATCTTTAAAAGAGTTACTGTACGGGCTTATATTGGTTTCGGGTAACGACGCTGCCGAAACACTTGCCGCTAATTATAAAGACGGAAGAACTGCCTTTATAAAAGCAATGAATGATAAAGCCAAAGCTCTCGGACTTTCGGATACAAACTTTACTAATCCAACAGGACTTGAAGGAGATGGGAATCAATATACAACCTCCTACGATTTAATCGTAATAACAGAATATGCTTTAACAAAATTTCCTTTATTCAGAGAGATTGTATCTACTTTTGGTTACACAATTCCTCAAACCGATACGCATAAGGCGTTTTATCTGGAAAACGAAACTAATTTATTAACAAGTTATCCCGGCGTTAAGGGTGTAAAAACAGGTTATACTCCGGAAGCAGGGTTTTGTCTTGTTACATATTTGGATTATGAAGGCCATCGGATAATTGGAGTGATTTTAGGAAGCCAAAATAGGCGTGAAGAAATGAAAGAATTATTGGATTACGGACTTAAAGAACAAGGCATAAACCCGCCTCCTCACGGGTAAATATTTTGTCGGGGAAAGAGGACTTCCTTCGATTCCTCTCAGGATAAACTTCTCTCCT
>CAYIOB010000026.1:0-10442 GCA_964364925.1 uncultured Gammaproteobacteria bacterium | reverse complement strand
TCGCTAATTCTGGTTCCAAATCCTCCTGCAAAAATAACTGCTTTCATAATATTATAGGTTGTTAACTATACCATATTTGCTTAATAAAATCAATGCTATAAGTCTATAAGTTGTCATAAAAATATTGATATGAGCTTGCTGACTGCTAATTGAATTCTGTTTGACCGTATCTTGGAATATCTTAGGGAATCCGCAACTATAAGAAAAAACTGCTTTGAGCTATCATCCCAGCTAAAATTCTTTGACCAACTATATGCATTGTCTGAGAGTGTTTTTCTGTATTTTGCATCAACAATAAAATCCATCATGGCGTGTGCAAAAGCATCTACATCCTTAACCGGAACTAATGTTCCTGTCTGACCATTTACAACAGAGTCCCTTAAACCATTTACATCTGATGCAATAACCGGCGTGCCTGCCGCATTGGCCTCAATTACGGTTATTCCCCATCCCTCTATCATCGAAGGCTGTAAAACAACCCAGCTTCTGGCAAGTAACCTTGCTTTTTGCACGTCACTAACCCGTCCTGTAAAAGTAACATTATTTTCAATATTTAATTCGTGTGTAAGCCCTTGTAAGGATGTTGATGTCTCTCCTTCTCCTATAATAAGAAGCTGTGCTTCTGGACAAGGCCCGGCCACTTCTGCAAATGCTTTAATGGCAACATCAACGTTTTTATAAGGCTTGAGTCTTCCAATATAGGCAAAAAGAGGATTTTTTGCTTTCTCTTCTTTTTTGAATAACGAGGACTCAATTCCCGGATAAACTATTGAAACATCATTTTTTTTACCCAGTCCCAGTTTTAAAATATCGTCCTTTGAAGACTGGGAAACAGTAATAACCTGATTATTCCTATAAACTCTTGGCATTAAACTTCCTTCCAGAAACCTTGCAATAGCTGAAAGGGGAAATTTCAAATGCCGCCTAAATACTTCCTGATGGATATGATGGATAAGAAGTAACACCGGCGCTTTTACGTATAAAGGCGCAAAGAAAGGCAGTCCGTTTTCTGAATCTACAATTACATCATATTTACCTCTGAATTTAAGAATGTAGTATAGGAATCCCCAAAGATAAACTGTGTAAAGTCCTCCGCGTCTGACAATATTTACCCCATTAACTACTTCATTTCTTAAACAGTGACTATCGTTACCGCAAAATAGCGTTACTGTATTTCCCTCTCTTACCCATCTTTTAGCAAGTTCGTGCACGTAGCTTTCTGCTCCTCCTGCCCACTTGTGCCTGGTATCTCTCCAGTTTAAAATCAGAATCCTAAACCTTCCTTCTTCTAATACGTCTGTTTTTTTAGTGAGGGCGAAAAGACCAAGAAAATCCGCGACATTGTTTTCGAAAATTTTAACTTTTTCCGAAAATGTATGCAGAGTAATTATCAGAAGAAGGCTTGATGCCCACACACCGCTTGTAACGTAAACAATAGAAGAGATGCTATTATGAAAACTTACTATTAAAAACACCTGTAATAGTCCTAATGAAAGCATTGCAAGGGAAAAGGTGTAATGTTTTTTGGCAAGATAATAATCTATATAAACACGTGAAAGCGAAAAACAAAGCATTGCAAAGGAAATAGGAAGAAAGTAGGAGACAACAGGCAATATTTTTGTCCCAAACAAAATGGGCGCAATAGTGTCTCCAAAAACGCCTAAGGTAATTGCCCCCGGAACTACCAATGCAAATACACCGGCTAGGGTTAAATTGAGAACTTTCTTGGAATCTTTATTTCCTCCTTCGTTTCTGCTTACCAATGGAATAATAAAAGGAGTTGCCAAAGAGCCTAAAAAGAAAATCATTTTGCCCGCTAAAGAAACAAGGGCATACAAACCGGCATCGGCAGGACTTAAATAATGTTTTGCTAAAACAACATCGATGTTTAATAAAATTACAGTAGAAAGACCGGAGACAAACGCAACAAATAAAAATCTTTTAGGAAATTTTTTGCTGTCTTTTACCACTTTCTGATCCGGATTTCTTTTACCTGAATTTGCAAAAATCCAAGCTAAAATAAATGCAGAAAAAACCGAAAGAGGAATTGCCGCATACGCCCACTGCCCCAGATTTAGCCAAACTAAAGAAGCGGAAGTTATAAGTTTTAAGGCAGGTTCAAAAATAACTAAAATCGCAAGCAGTCCAAACCCAAGTTTTGAAGACAAAAATCCCCTGTCTGCAGCCAAAGCCAAGCTTACAAAAATTACAGGCGCAAATAATATTAAAGGATAAGCGTTTGGTTCTCTAAAAAAATTTGCCAAAAAAGGTGTTACCCCAATCCATAACAAACCAAGAATTAAAGAGGTGAATAAAAGTTTTTTTCTGGTTTTTTTCCAAAAGAAGAATGCAGACTCCTCATTTTTCTTTCCAAGAAGATAACCTGTTTTGTATCCGACAGTTGTTCCAAAAGACCCGGCTGCAATAGCTACAAAAGAATACAATCCTCCGACAAGGCTGATAAGAGCAAAATCTTCAAGTCTAAGAACCCGTCCCAAATAAACGTTATATAAGAAGTTAAGAAAACTGCCCACAGCCATCGAAAGAACAAATACTGCCCCGACAAAATGTTTTTTTGATAAGCTAAGCCTTAATTTGTCCTTGATTTTTGCGGGAAAAACTATTCCGCTTTCTCTTTCCACCTCAATTACTGCTTCTACAACAACGTCTCTTTTCGTTTGAAGATGGAATCCGTGGACTGTTTTTTCCCAGTAATGCGGTTTAAAGATTAACTGGTAAAGGGCGATAAATGCCGAGATACTTATCATAAGCCAATAAAGGGGGATTAGAAAAACAAATTTAATAAGATTCCATTGACCTTTTTTTGCCAGTCCTATCATGTAGTAATAAAGGAAAAGAAAATTACCAAACACCAAAGAAGTAACAGCCATGTAAAAAACTACTGACGGATAAAGCGCTTCTATTGCGGGACCAACATACGCATATAGAGCAAAGTAAGAAAAAGTGGCAACCCACAAAAATGGATTTATTAAAACAAATGCTATTTTTCCGCCAATTAGCAGTTGGAAAATTAATGAATGCCTTTTTTGACCCTTGAGGGAAAGCGCAGTGTGTCTGGTATGCACAAGATATGTTTGCATGTAACCTTTTATCCAACGTGACCTTTGCCTAAACCAATTCCCCACTTTACTGTTTGCTTCTTCCAAAGTTGTGGAATCAATCATTGCGGTCTTATAGCCTTTCCTAAAAAGCCTTACGCCCAAATCCGCATCCTCCGTAACATTAAATGGATCCCAGCCCTCCACTTGTCTTAAGTTTTCGATTCTAAAATGATTGCTTGTCCCGCCCAATGGAATTGTTGTGCCTATTGATTGAAGACCGGTTAGGGTTACATCAAACCACAAGGAATATTCTGCGGTAAAAAACCTGGTTAAGAGATTTTGGTGAGGGTTGTAATAATTAAGTTTTGCCTGAAGACAAATAACATCTTCCTTTACTTTCCCAAACCCAAGATAGGCTTTTTTAAGCTGCATTGTGTCCGGAATATCTTCTGCATCATAAATTACAAGATACTCTCCTCTTGCGTGAGCTAATCCGTAATTACAAGCTTTAGGTTTAGTTTTTGGAATAGAGTGGGGGACAATAAGACTTCTAACATAAGAAGGGAGATTTATCTTTCCCACTTGTTCTATGCTTTCTTTATCGTCTTCTTCCAGAAGAAGAATTATGTCCAATTTTTCCCTTGGATAGGAAAGCTTGCTCATTGCTTCTAAGAATTGAGGAATAATCTGCGCCTCACGATACAAAGGGCAAAGTATTGTATACATTGGTAAATCCTGCTCCCTTAGCCCGTCTAGCTCTTCTTGACTTGAGATAATTTCTCGGGGGAAACTTAAACTTTTTCCTATTAAATAAAGATTAAAAATAACATCAAGAAAGTAAATTAAACTTAAAACTGCAACTACCAATTGAAGCGTTAAAAGCGGCCTGATATAAAATCCCAAAGCAACATCAACTACGATTATAAGAATAGTCAACTTCTGCAAAGCAGTGAATGTCTTAAGCGCAGACGCTTGATGAGAAATTGTAGTATGGGTTATATACTTCTTTTTTTTATAGCCAATTCCGGCGCCAAGCATCGTACCCTCTTGTTTTGGCGGAATATGGGCAGGATGTATTCTTTTTGCGCGAAGACACAAGGCATTAAAACCTATCTCAAAAGTTGTTTTAATGAATGCTACTTTAGAATGTCCATTCTTTCTTTTTGAAAAAACTATGTCGAAATTGTGAATTGAAAAACCTGCTTGTTTTGCTCTATGTAAAAATTCCAAGTCAAATGTCCAGGCAGATACGGGAGTAAATTTTACCGTTTCAAAAACTTCTCTTGTGAATACCTTAAGACCGGATTGTATATCATGATTTAATCCAAAAAGTGCTCCTCCGAATACAAACCTGAAGGTTTTACTAAATAGCTTTCTTACTGCTGAATCCCTGTAGTGTTTCCTATTTGCAATAACTACGTCAGTTGTATCAAGCGCTTTTATCATTTCCGGAAGCGCTTCGGGAGGATATTGCAAATCTCCGTCAATCATGACAATTATATCTCCTGATGCTTTTTCAAAACCCTGGATTAAGGAAAACGCTTTGCCTCTTTTCCCATCTTTCTTAATAGTTATTATTTTGGGGTCGTTTCTGAATTCTTCGAAAATCTTATCTGTATCGTCGTTTGAGTTATCATCAACAAAAATTAATTCAAATGATTTTTTTGTTTTCAAAAGAGCAAGGTTTAAACGTTTAATAAGTTCCGGGATATTTTTCCCTTCGTTAAAAATCGGAATAACTACACTAATATTTTTAAATAAATTACTTTTCATCTTTCTCCCTCCGGGCCTGAGGCCTTTAAATCTTTAATTCGTACTTTGTGGTTTTCGATAAATAAATCAAGTGAGGTTTTAGAAATTCTGTAGTGGCCCCCGAATTCAATTACAGAAAGTTTTCTCTCGCGGATATATTTATAAATTGTAATGATGCTTAACCTTAAAAGCACGGACACTTCCCCAACTGTTAGAAAAGTATTTTCATTAGTATATCTCATAGTTTAGTAAAGAGTTTTTATATATATCATAATTAGCTTATGTTGTCAAGCATTTTGTATGTTTTAGTTATATTTGCAGTAGTCTATTAAAGCCTTATAATATGCAGTTACATTGTGTGTAAACACATGTTATATAGTGGTATTAGATTTGCTTAGGATGAGGGGTTATAAATATTTCGTTAGCTTGACAACTATTGCCGGATATGCTGTAATTTACTAAATGGCAAAAAGTAAACATAATAAATCTCTTTATTCCACTTCTGCGTTTAGGTTTTTGCTTTTAACTGCAATAGTAGCGGTATCCTTAGTCGGGATTAAAAATTTGGCTATAAATTATCAAAACAATAATGTTTTAGGAGAAGCTTCCTTTCTTGCAGACAAAGGCAGTGATTCCGGAGAAAGTTCAGGTGATAGTAATTCTGGAAGAGGTTTTTCGGGAGGAAACGATTCTTCAAAATCATCTGATGAAAATAGAATCGAAAATGAAGACCTAGATACCCCAGAGCCTATTGAGGCAGAAGATGAAGACGAGGCAGAAGATGAACCGGAAGAGCAAAATATATCTCAATTCTCTTTAGAAAATCTTAAGGAGCTTAGGGTAAGAACCGAGCCTAATAAAACGCGGATAAGGCTTGATTCAGCAGGCGGCAGATTTGAGCTTAAAAGTGAAGACGGCAAATTAAAAATCAAAATAAAGCAGGAAGACGGAGATGAATTTGAGCTTGAAAACGACACGCTTGACGATATTAACGAAGCGTTAGAAGACGAAGGAATTAGCGTTGCAACGTCTTCGGGTAACAGGTTAAGAATAAGAAGGGGTTTGTTTGACGCGGCTACTCACTTTCCAGTATCTTTTAACCCTACCACCAACCAATTAACAGTCACGACTCCTGCTGGTGAAAAAAATGTAGCGGTTTTACCGGATCAGGCAGTAGCAAATTTATTTAGACTGAAATTTATAGATAGAATTGCTTCGGGAAGTGCCGCGGAAAATCCAACCGGTATAAAACTCGGGCTTTTGAACAATAATCCTGTGTTCCAGGTTTTGGGCGTTGACGAGCAAAAACTATTAGGATTTATAACTGTATCTGTAAACAAAACTTCTTTTGTCTCTGCGGAAAACGGGCAAATAGTAAGGGTTGACGCAACATTCCTCAACAGACTCCTCGACCTTTTCTCTATTTAAACCTACCCCTTTACTGCGCGCGACTGCCGTCCCGCAGGAACCACCTACAAACGCCTCCCATCGTTGTCAACAATATAAATTAAGATATCATAGTTTAATCAAGCTTCGCGCAAATTCTGCTCGAGCAGAATTTGTGATACTGCATAAAGGAACATTCTTAAAGGGAGAGTAAAAAAGATAAACGTTTACAAATGGGTTTTTAAGTATCTTACGTCGTAGAGAAGAATTTGATAAGCATCTTCTTTAATCAAAGGGGATTTTCTTTAATTCTTTTTTGTATTTCTTTTCTTTTGATATTAAACTTAGTCTTTTTCATTTATCTATTATATAAAATCTAAATATTCCATTAAAGATTTATCCTGATTATCAATTGCGTTATTAACAGCCTGTCTCTCTCTTTCAATGTTTTTAACAGTATCAACGATTTGAGATTTTTCTTTACTGCCTAGGGGGATAGGTATAAGCAACTCTGATTTAAAAATTTCTTCCGAAACTTCTGGTTGAACTGCGGTAGCAGAAAGATAATACATCTGTTTCTGAATTAGCCTACTTTTCAAAATAGACCATAATAAATATGCTTCGTCTCTGTCTTGAGGTTTTATGACAATAAATCCAGTTGAAACTAATTGATTATCAAAATTCTCTTTGACAATTGCAACCGAACCCAAAGAACTAATATTTTTAGCAACAATAACATCATCAATCGCAACTAATTTCCTTGCCCTTGTAGGTAAATTCTTCAACTGGTTTTCCTGATAGCCTACTAAATCCCCCTTATTGTTAACATCACCAACCTCAAGGTATTTGAAAAAATTATTTTCTAAATCTCTAGCTTTTGAAGCTGAAAGATTGGGCTTTAAAGTAAAATCTACTCCAGTTTTCAATTTAATTTTTCCTTTTTTTGAAAGACTATTTAAACTAATTTGAATATTTTTCAATTCAGGAGAGTAATAAAAAGCATCAAGTCTTTCTTTTAAATCTTTTGGTTCTACTACAAAAATTTGTAAAGGACAAGTAAGCATTTCATTTTCAATATGATTTTTAATTATCTGTGTTTCCAATTTGCCTTTTTCAATAAAATCTTTATAAGCAGAGAGAACTTGATTAAGATTATTTCTTTCTAGGGTATCTGTTCCATAATCGTTATGCCCTATGTTATTGCAAATTGCCATAAGAATTGTCGGCTGTTTTTCTTCCTCATTTATTTTTTTTCTTAAATAAAGAATAGAGGTTTTTGTCGTAGTTTGAGCATTTTTAAAAGTATTAAACGGTAAAGATATTATCGCTTTAACTATAAATTTTCGTCTAATAAAATCTCTAAAAACCTTACTACTAGCACCATTTAAAACCGTATCGTCAATTATGGTTAATAATCGTCCGTTATTATCATTAAGTAAGTCCCAATATCTTTCCAAAGAAAGAGTATTAGATTTAACTGAACTTTCATCTTTTGCTACCTCATATTCCTCAAGAATTTCGTTTTCATCTGGTTTTTCTCGTGCGTATTTCATACTAAACGGGGGATTAGTTAAAGCTACGTCAAATTTTAAGTTATCGTTAATCAGAAGTTTTTTTAATTCCTCTATCTCCTTACGTAATTCAGAATTTATTCCCTGTTCCAACTTTATTTCCTTATCTAGGGAGTCCATTTGGTAAATACGACTACCACCATCACCGTGCAAATACATATTCATTCTTGCAACCTTTGAAATTTTAGGATTAGCATCAATACCAAAAATATAATCTGTTTTTAAATCAGTCTCTAGCTTTTTAATTTCTGCATTACTAAGATTTTGCAAAGAACGGATTTTGTTTGTCATATAAGCCATTGATTCAATTAAAAAACCCCCGCTTCCTGCAAAAATATCTATTACCCTCTCTGTCTTTTGAGGAGAAATCTTAATATCTGCAAGATGAACCATAAACTTAACAACTCCTCTAGGCGTAAAGAATTGACCCAAATCCTTACCTCTAACAGTAGCATTTAAGAAAGTTTCAAACATACGACCATTTAGGTCTTCATCTATTCCATAAAGGTCTAAGTGCTCAAGAAGACCAACAACTTCTTTTGTGGTTGAAGGTTTTAGATTTAGATTTTCGTCTTTTTCAAATATTCTTTTTTTTCTTTTCTCTGTAATTTCTTCTTCTAATTTATCCCTTAGTTGATGAAATAATATTGTATTAAATGGATTCTGGTCAACTGTTTTCTGATTTTCTATCCAATGAGTGCTAAATACAAAATCTTCTTTTTTTAAAACCTTACTTTGGTCTTTTAAATCTCTTATTTTTCTATCTTGGTCTATTTTAATAAAAATAATTTTTGAAAACTCATAAAAAGCGTCTGTAGGAGCAATTTTCTCTTTTCTCCAAATAATATTATGTGCTTTGGCAAAAATATCTTTAATAAAGGTAATACTAGGTTTATTAAATTCAAAATCTTGAATATCAGGGATTTTCTGACTTAATATGCCCTTATAAGAAACATAGTTGATGAATTTTTGGAAATTTTCATTTTTATTCTCAAAATCATCAAAACTTAAAGACAAAACAGGTATTTGATTATCCCATTCATAAAGATTTGTATCTAAGCCGTTGGATAAAATAACCCATTTTACAGGATTATCGCTGTTAAATTTTTGATTTACTGCTAAGGCATAACCAGAGATTTGATATAAAAAATCTTCTATGTTTTCATTTGGACTTTTTGCGTCAATTATTAAGCTAGGTTTGTTGTCAACGAAACAAATATAATCAGGTTTATACTTTTCTTTTTTTGAACCTTTCCCTATTTCTAGTTCGCTTATTGATTGTTTTGTTTTTATATCACTATCGCTATAGCCTAAAAAGTTTAAAAGTCTATTTACGAAAAATATCTCTACGGAGCTTTCATTAGACAAGTCGGATTTATTGCAAAAGAGGTTAGTTTTTAACATAATTTAATTCCCTTATTGTAGTATAGAGGTTTTTTTTGAAAAGCACAAGTCTGCTTTTTGAGGCTAGATTTTACCTGCTGTTCCTACATATGTCCCGGTGATCCTTCTCCTTCAGGAAATAAAGAGGTGCAACTTAGCCTCATACTTACCGTAGAATTGTTTGCCTCCTCAGCAGAAATTTCATCCCAAATCTTTTCTTTCTCATAAGCATTTATAACTTCTGTTTCTATGCTTCGTGTTTGAAAACCAGTGGTTTTTAAGTTGTATATTCCCTTAGCGTTTATTATTTCTATTTTTCCTTTAAAATGTTTCTCAACCACTTCGTAAATAAATGTAAGATCGCATGGAACTTCCTCTCCAATATTACTGACAATCTTAACTTTTTGAGTATATTCGTAGCTTCCAGGCACTTTCGTAAGATTATCCGTATTATTCCATAGATTATGGAATAATTTAGGTACAAAATTTATCACCGGAGGCTCCCCCGCAATAACTTGCATCAAACTAGGGTTTGTAGGTATTCCACCACGCATTGCACCACTAAAACTAACTCTTACTGCCATGCTTTTTGCTATCGTATCTGAAATGATCATGCTGGCATAAAGCTTCGTCTTAATTTCCGGGTCCCCAGTGTCAACTAATGCCAACAAATCAATTCCTAGCTTATCAGCAATATTTCTCGCTCCATCTGTAAACGAAGAACTTGAAACTATTGCTCCCTTTTTTGCTCCGATATCTTGAAGCTTTGTATTAAAGGCTTCAACCACAGGGATATCAAGGGGCCTACTGTGATCTTTACATTCAAAAGCTATGAAGTCATACTGACCAGGCTCAACAAGCTTAACATCCACCTGCCTTCTTTTAAGAGACAGTTTTCCCTGCAAGAACACATTCGGAACAACTTCTGCTTTAGGGTTAAGTTCTTTAACTATTTCTGTAGTTTTACTTTCAAATTTCTTCCATTTTTTCATTAAGCCATTATATCAAGGTAAAAGGCATTCATAAAGAACAGCGTCGCAGAATCGCTATTCTGGGTATAGATAATCTAGGAACTCGCAATACCCAAAATTAATAAAAGTATTCCAATTATTACTCCACGAAAGAGCATATTGGTAGGTATGATTATAGTAAGAAAATCGAGTAAATGCATTTACAATATAATAACACTTGCATATATATTGTAAATGGTGCATATAATAATATATGTCAACGAAACAAAAGGATGAACTGAGAAGCGAGGTGACTTCAAGTAAGCCAAGGGATGAAA
>CAYIOB010000025.1:0-10503 GCA_964364925.1 uncultured Gammaproteobacteria bacterium | reverse complement strand
CGATTAGGATTAGAAAATAAGGCCAAAGATTTTTAAGCTTATTCATTGCTTTTGCGGCAATACCTGATAAACCCTATAAAAATAATTACTGCTGCCTTCTTTTATCTGAAAAAGAAGCTTAAGGGGAAAATCCGCAGGAATAATCACGTGCTGAGGCTGGTAAAAAATAAAATATGCAGGCATTTTTTTGGCATAATCCAAAGCTTCTTCAGGCAATTTATTTTCTATCGGCCAGTATCCTTTAATTGTTACGTTTGGATTTTGAATAAGATAAAGTTCCATTGCTTCGGGCATTAAACCGAAAGTTCCTTCAGTTGCAATAAATATTTTTTGCGTTTTTGCCTCTTGTTTAAAAAACGCTACGCTTTCCTTAACGCCCCAACCGGCCGACCAATTGTTTACATATTGATTGCTGTCGCTATCGGCAATCGCCGCAGTTACAGGATTTGCGGCAAACTGAAAAGAAACAAATGCCGGATAAGATACAAAAACTGCGATTATTAAGAAATTAAATAAATATTTTAAATATAAAGATTTGCTCGGTTTTAGTTTATTTTCAATAATTTCTATAATAAAGTTTAAAGACCAACCGGCAAGAGGAATAAGAAAAAGGCTCATAAAATAAATAAATCTTGGATAAATTACATTGCCAAAAAAGGAAATTGCCAAGAAAGGAAGCAAAAAATACAAAAACAAAAGAACTTTTTCCTTAAAGAATTTTTTTATTAAAATTAAAGATATTAAAATCAGAACCATATAAGAAATTCCCAAATATTGTGTGAGCCAACTCAAGAATCCACTCAAATTACTGGCAAAAAAAGTAAACGGATGTTGTATCCATTCGGAAATTGGATATGCAAAATTAGCGTTTTTAATAGAAATTATTTCAAAAAGAGGGGAAAGTCTTAAAATATTATACATTCCATAAGAAATAGCAGAGGCAAAAATTGCAAGCCCTGCCCATCTCAAAAGTCTTTTAGCAAGGGAGTTTTTTTTGAAATCAAAAAGCAATAATGTAAAAGGAAGAAGATAAATACTAAAGAAAGCATTGGATTTTGTTAGAACTCCCCCGCCAATTACTAAACCCAGGGTATATGCAATATCAAGTCTGACTTTTCTTACTAAAAGAACGGAGAAATACAGCGCCCAGACGCAAAATGCTCCAACCATACTATCATAAAGAGCCATTCTGTCGTAAACTTGGGCAAATGGATAAAAAATATAAAGAATAGCTACTAAAAAAGCAGTTATTTTATTTTTAAAAAGTTCGTAGGTAAGGAAAAAAAGGCCAACCATAGTAAAAAAACCACTCATAACAGAAACTAATCTTCCCGCCAAAAGAGGATCCTCTATAAACTTCATAAAGACTACGGTTGCCCAAATAAACATTGGCTGTTTACCATCTGTTAATGAAATAAATCTCCATGAAGAATCATTTAAAGCAATTTGTGCCCAGCGCATGTATATGGCTTCGTCCGTAAACATAGGAAGTCTATCCAAAAAAATTAACCTTAAGAAAAAGTATAAAATAGAGAGCGCCACCGCGAGAAGGATTTCGTTACGGAATTTAAATAATAAACTCATACCTAAGATTATAGTAAAACCTATTGAGCCAATCAATGTTTGCTTAATAGTTTCGTTTTTAAGAAATACAAAAATGTGATGACGGCAGCCGTAAGCACACCGGCTAATTCAATGTTAAAAATAACCAAAGGATAGTCTTTTGCATAATCTGTCATATAAACATATGCAACATAAATTAGAATTGCAAAAAAAGACAAAATTAAAGCGGGGATAAAAATATAATATTTTCTGGACACGAAAGAAGCCAGGGAAAAACTAAAAACCAAATACCACGGCTGAAAAGTTGTTCTTTGGGAGGCGATAACAACAGTAAAAACCGAAAACAAAACAGAGAAAATAAATATTTTTTCCCAATTTATTTTCTTTTTTGTTTTTTCCAAATAGGAAACTAAGAAGAGTATTGGTAATAAAACACCCGTAGAATATTTTATTCCCACAGAGAAAAGTAAAGAAAGAAAAGAATAAAGCTTTTTCTTATTAAGGTAGAGAAAAATGGACAGAAGCGCGAAAAATACCATTGGTATATCGTTGTGGGCGGAAACAAGTCCTTCAACAATTATTAAGGGATTAAAAGCCCAAAAAACAGTGTTAAAAATTTTGTTTTGGGGAAAAAGAATTTCCGATATTTTGTAAATCAGAAGACAGCTTCCTAAAAATGACAAACCCATTAATAACTTAAAAAGGAAAAATGTAGGCAGGAAAAAATTTGCTCCTGCAAAAGTTAATGGAACAGTCAGGACAAGCCAGCTTGGGCCGTATGGATAGAGCCTGTGCGTCCAGCGCATAAAATTAAGCATTGGGTCCGAAGCAAAATCCAAGGGTTTATGCAGATAGGGATTTTGCTGGTAATGGGTGATAATTTTTGCGTCGAAAATATAGTTGAATAAATCGTAAGAAAAAGCATTATAGGAAAAAACCAGGATTATAAATGTGAGAAATATTAGAGTTGTTATCTTTCTTATTTCCATTTTCCCTTTTTTGGCTAAGTACAAAAATAAAATATAAAATATAAAAAGAAAAAAAACTATAATAGAAAATATTAAGGCTGATAAGGGTCTTTGGAAAAAACCTATATATTGGAATTGTTTTTCCAGAGTTTGATAAATTGAGGCTTGCGATAAGGTAAGGTTCAAATCAACTTGGGTAAAAGAATAAAAAAACAACGCAATTATAAGAAGGGCATAAGAGGAAAAAAGAGGTTTTAATCTTGTCATAGATTTTTATATTTTCCCAAAACATCGTTTATTTTTATAATTACCAAGTCTTCCAAAGCCTCTATGGAATCTTTAATAGGACTTACTCTTCTTGATTCTACATAAAGCCATTCAACAGGCACTTCTTTTATTTTGTATTTCATTTTTAAGGCTAGGAATAAAAGTTCCACATCAAATCCTGCTTTTACAGATGACCCGGAAATTGTTTTATACCCCCGGTGAAAATTTTGAAGTTTTGTAAAAAGTTTATCGGAAACATCTTTTCTAAAAAGCTTAAATCCGCATTGAGTATCGCTTATTCCTCCAATTCCAACAATTGCTGTTCTTAAAACCATCATGCCTTTGGCCATTAAAAGCCTTGTCCATGGAGCGCCCTTTCTGGTTGAATTCCTGCTTCCTATAATAATGTCATATTTTTCAATCAGGGGTAAAAGTTTATCTATTTCTTCTATTGGAGTTGCCTGATCCATGTCAGTAAAAAGAACATATTCACCATTCGCACTAAGCATTCCCGCGGTTACTGCTCCGGCTTTACCAAGATGCTGATTTTTAATTATTTTGAATTTTGGATTTTCCTTTACAAATTTTTCGACAAATTCAACGCTTCCGTCATCTGAACCGTCATCAACAATAATTATTTCATAAGAATACTTTTGTTTACTAAAAAAATGCTCTATTTTATCTAAAACCCCCTTTTGAAGATTTGCCATTTCATTATATGAGGGAATTACTATGGAAAGAAATATTTTATCCATAAAAAGATTATACTAGAAAAAAAATCTCATAACAAACTTGTTGACAAATCGCAGGGTTTGTTTTATAAAGACGTACTGCCTCAATAATATGTCTGCAGAAAGAAGAATTTCGTTTCCAGAAGAACCTTTACGTCGAGTTCCTCAAGAGCCAAAACCCGCAATTGGAAATATAGACAGCAAAGATGGGTTTGTGTTTGCACAAGAAAAAGATGGACAATTTTATTTTTGGGATAATATCCTAAGCTTTCCGGATAGTTGGACAACGCCAAACAAACAAATTAGAATACTACCCGAAATGTCACTTCCCAAAGTTCTTATACCTTTAGAAGCTTATGAAGCTCCACGTCCCACAGTTAAAAAGCAAGAGAAATATGTTCAACGAAGCTTTAATTTAGATTCACCTATCCCAGAGGATTATCAAGATATTAATAGGGATTATTGGCAAAATGTAGATAGAGGAATTTTTGCTAAATCTAAACCCTTACCCCTAAAACGAGCTTCTAATGCTCTCCATAAAAGGATAATGAATAGTTTTCCTGAAATTGAAAATCCAACTAAACCTTTACTTTCCTGGTCCGTTTTGTATGACAAACCTAAAGAACCCACTTCAGAATATGTATATGCATATAGATTACCTGATTCTGTAAAAGCGGAAGACAAAAATGATTTTTTTATAGGTATTGAAAGAATAACAGAATATGCCACAAATTATGCAACAAGAGAATTCCTAAGGAAAAATATGGATTTCCCAGGAGGAAAACTATTGGCAGAACTCTATGGAGAGGTTTTGGATTTACTTACATACAAGATATTGATTGGTGGAATATATAGAGATATGGCAAGAATAGAAATGATCGCTGATGAAAATGGTAAGAATTTTAAACAGGCAATCATTGATGCACTTCTTAAGCATGATTTTAACCCTATTAATGAGCTTATTGCTGACACTAAAGAATTTTCTGGATGGTCTGATATAAATGATTTGGCAATTCATATTGGAAAAAGGAGATGGAAAAAGCCTGATGTTAGTAAGTGGATAGGTAAATTACAAGTAAATGAGGAGGATGGAAGTAAAAAGGCACATGTAAAAAATGCCGTTCTCTCTTTGCTTGCAGGAGGAGTTTACAGGAACCCGGGAGTAACTGAGATATCAGGAGGTGTCAAGGCTTGGATAATCCTTGAGACAGTGGGCGTATATTTTGCGACTTTAGGAACAGACATCGCATCTTTTGAACACATTAAACTTCTAGGCCTTAACACGGCAGTCTCCTTGATTCCCGCAATAGCTATTTATATTTTTGTACCAACCCATGAATCCTTTCATCATTATTCATCTGATAAAAAATACATAGGATTAATACCCGCGCAAATTATTAGAAAAAAAATGACGCCCAAAATAACCACTCTTGAAGAAATTGATAATTAATTAATTTTTTCTAAAATCTCGTGAAGCTCTTTTTTATCTTCCTTTGATAATGCATTACCCCTGTCAATAGTTAAAGTATTAGAAAATAATGATATAATTGCCTTAAGCCGCCATCGTCTAGTGGCCCAGGACGTCACGTTCTCAACGTGAAGATCGCGGGTTCGATTCCCGCTGGCGGTACTCTGAATTCGTTCCCGATGGTCGTTGCCATTCGGGAGACGCAACTTTCTCAAGGCTGAGATCATGGGTTCGACTCCCATACGGGGTACGCTCGGCAAGTCTTTCGACGGTGAGCTTGGGACAGCCGAACCGCTCAAGACTAATCGCTCTTAGTCCGCTTGTTCTTTTATTTTTCTTCTGTAAAGACGTTTTTTGAATAAAATAAAAATTGCCAAAATATATAACAAACCCAGCGCAATTGAAAGCAATGCGCCAATTTTAAAAGAAACAGGATCATATACAAAATTTACGCTGTGAACTCCGGAAGGAATTTTTACACCGCGGAATGTATAATTTGTTCTATATATTGGGACTTCTTTGGCATCTACATATGCCTTCCAACCGGGATAATAATTGTCAGATAAGACAAGAAAACTCTCAGACGAAGAACGTGTTTGGATTAACATATTGTTTTCTCTATACTCTTTAATAATCGCCGTGCCCTTTTTATCAGCTTGCTTTAGCTTGGGTATTCTAAAGATCTTTTGTTCTACAACTGCTGTTGTGTTTAAGTTAAAGGATGGATTGAAAAGCAAATTAAGTTCTTTCTCTTCTTCTTTGACAATTTCTAATCTATTTACCAGATATGCGCGGGGAAGCCTCTCTGCGCGTTTAGCTATATACCATTTATCATTTTCCCATACTACTGTTTCTTTTGTAACGCTAACGGGGATTTCATCTTTTTTAAAAATAAGGTAGTTAATGTTTAAAAGAGACATCAGTCTATTTCGTCTAAATTCCATTACACCGCTTAAGGAGGCCTCTTTAATAACCTCAACATCGCTTCTTAATAAAGGAGGCGGGAAAACTCCGGTATTTGCAAAGCTAACAAGTTCCCCGTAGCGTTTAATATAAATTGGATAAGTATATTGAGGATCATAAAAATGGAAATATGTGGCAAAATCGGTAGTTATATTCGCGTTTCCTATACCAAAAACCCGCGTGTTGCCGGAGATGCGCCTTACTGCTTCCATAACATCATTTTTAGGAAAAAACGTTTCCTTAGGAGAAAATGGTAAAAATTTATAGCTGTTATAAAAGCCCAGCATGTATGCAATAAAAATAATAATTACAGGAATAGCGTCTTTATATTTTCCTTTACTTAGTTTAGGCAAAAAATAAACCATAATTAAAATAAACACGCTGACAAATCCCAATAATTCAAGTGAGGTGTTTCTTAAAGAAGTAATGCGGCAATTATCAGCAACTCCAAGACAGCTTGCCTGTAAATTTAAAACGGTAGCTAAAAATATCAAAGCCACAAAAGAAGTAAATATAAAAAGCAATATCAGAATATTTTTTCTTATAGTCTGCGACTTACACCAATATTGAAACCCGAATCCCGACAATACTGCCAAAGAGAATGTAGTTATAAAGAAAATTCTAGTCGGAACTCCTATTGATAAAAACGGAACCTGCAATGCATATAACCAGGTTGTAAAAGGCCATTTGAGGCTAATCAATATTGTAAAAACCAGTATAAATAAATAAAATTTAATTAAAGACGAGCTCTTATCCTCTTTAATCTTAAGTATCGAAAAAAAAGCAAAAAGACAGGGAATAATTCCTATATAAACAGCCGTTTCTATATAGTCGCTTACTCCCCAAAAATTATATGTTGCGGGATTTCCATAGTAATTTGGGACTAAAATTGTTACAAAATGACTTAAAGGAAGAAGAAATGAATTAAAAATAAAAGACGAAGACTGCGTATTTAAATTGGCATATTTAAAAAGTTCAATTGCGGGAATTAATTGAATCGAAGCCAAACCTAGGCCTAAAAGAATAAATAGAAAAGGAGAAATAAATCTTCTTATACCATTAACAAAATCTTTATTTTTATGTCTAAATATCCAATAAAAACAAACAAAAACTAAAATATATAATGCATACTGAAAATGAGTAGAAACAAGAAGAATGCCAACGGCAGGAGCCAGCATAAAAAGATATATTTTTTGAGAATTTTCTCGGTATTTCTCCAATAAAAATAATAAAAATGGCATTAAGGCTATGCCAAGAGCGAATTGAGCAAAAACAATTCTTGTAATTACAGCTCCCGATAAGGTAAAAATTACTGCTACAAAAAAAGAGGCTTTATTACCTAATTTAATACTTCTGGCGTAAATAAAGGTGCAGACACCTATCAGTAACGTTTGAAGTACAATAATTAATGTCCACGAGAGATAGTTTGGCAAAACAAAAAACAGAATATTAAAGGGGTCAAGGTATCCAATATTAATTGAGGCAAGAAGCGGCATACCGCTTCCGTTATATGGGTTCCAAAGCGGCAACTGACCATGCTTCATAAGCTCTATAGCTAAAATTTTAAAAGGATAAATAAACCTAAAGGTATCTTGTGCTATCGCCTTATGCGCCAGAGAAATAAAATTTCCTGAAAAATTTTCACTTTTGTAAGGCTCAAACCACGCCAGTAAATAATTACCTGGAAATAGATATAATTTATTTAAGAAAAATTGCCAAAATATGGATACTATTCCAGCAGCAAGAAGCAAAAGAGATAAAATAGTTTGTTTTTTAAATTTCACAATATTTTTTATATTGTATCACTCTTCGTATTCGTGGATTTATACTAAGTAGCCCGAAGTAAACGTTAGTCTGCCTGGGGCGGAGTTGCGCGGAGAATCGGGCGCTCGTGAAATTCAGGAGCAGAAACTTTATGCGCCGGTCTTGTTAAGGCAATATCCAAAACCTCATCCATGTGCAAAACAAATATAAAATTTAAATCCTTCAAAACTTCTTTTGGCACATCTTCCAAGTCTTTTTTATTTTCTTTTGGAATTATTACGGTTTTGAGCCCCGCTCTGTGAGCCGCTATAACTTTTTCTTTAAGACCGCCAATTTCCAAAACTCTTCCTCTTAAAGTTATTTCCCCAGTCATTCCGGTTTTTCTGTTAACAGAAATTTTTGTTAAAGCCGAAACAATTGCCGTTGTTATGGCAATTCCTGCCGACGGACCGTCTTTTGGAACCGCGCCTTCCGGAACATGGACATGAACATCAAGTTTTTGGTAAAACTTTTCATCCAAACCCAATGCTTTAGCCCTTGACCTTATATAAGAAAGAGCCGCTTGACATGATTCTTTCATAACATCCCCAAGCTGTCCGGTTAAAATAAGCTGACCTTTACCGGGCATAAGAGCAACTTCTATAAATAATATGTCGCCTCCGGCTTCTGTCCAGGCAAGACCCGTTGACATACCGATTTCGTCTTTTTTCTCAATAAGGGTTCCGCTTATTTTAATTGGCCCTAGGAATTTTGGAACGTTTTTTTCTGTTACAACCACCTTTGCTTTTTTGCCTTCCACAACCGTCTTGGCTACTTTTCTAAATATGGCTGCCATTTGACGCTCAAGACTTCTCACACCGGCTTCCCTCGTGTAATGATCGATTATAAAACGTATCGCTTTATCTGTAATTTCCACTCTTGAATTTGTTAATCCGTGACTTTCCATTTGTTTTTTAAGCAAGAAGTCTTTAACAATCCTGAATTTTTCTTCCTGCGTATAACCTGAAAATTGAATTATTTCCAGCCTATCTCTTAAGGCAGGAGGAATCGTATCTAGGACATTAGCTGTTGTGACAAACATTACGTCGGACAAATCAAATGGAACTTCTAAATAGTGGTCGGAAAAGGCAAAATTCTGTTCCGGATCTAAAGCTTCTAAAAGAGCCGAAGAAGGATCGCCTCTAAAATCAGCTCCCACTTTATCTATTTCATCAAGCATAAACACAGGATTTTTTGTACCTGCATCTTTAATTCCTTGAATTATGCGGCCGGGTAAAGCGCCTACATAAGTTCTTCTGTGGCCTCTTATTTCCGCCTCGTCTCTTATGCCGCCAAGAGATACTTTTACAAATTTTCTGTCTAAGGCTCTTGCAATTGACTTGCCTATTGAGGTTTTACCCACCCCTGGCGGTCCGACAAAACAAAGTATCGGTCCTTTCATTTTTCCGGCCAGTTTATGAACCGCCAAATATTCGACTATTCGCTCTTTAACTTTTTCCAATCCGTAGTGGTCTTCGTTAAGTATTTTTTCGGCGACTTTAATGTTAACAGTATTTTTGCTTTCAACACCCCAAGGAAGACTTAAAAGCCAATCAAGATAATTTCTTATGTAACCTGCTTCGGGATTAAATTGATTCATTTGAGACAATTTTTTTATCTCTTTTCTGGTTTTTTCCTCTATTTCTTCCGGCATCTTAGCATTTTTAACTTTTGCCAAAAGTTCCTTTATTTCGCTGTCTTCATCGGATTCGCCTAGTTCTTTTTCTATTGTCTTTAGCCTCTCCCTAAGCATTACCTCCCTTGCGCCTTTTTCAAATCTTTCTTGAGTTTTCGAAGCTATTCTTCGTTCTATCTCCAGAACTTTTATTTCTTTTGCCAAAAATTCGGTTACTTTTTCAAGCCTCCTTTTAACATCCACGTCTTCCAAAAGCAATTGTTTTTCCGCCGGTTTTAAATCCAAAACCGAAGCGACCAAATCCGCAAGCTGGGATGGAGTGTTTTCAGACATAATGTTCATGAAGACCAGAAAATCAACAAATTTACCTAAATTCATGGCTTTTCTGAATTCGTTTGTTAAATGATTACATAAGGCTTTAACTTCGGGAGTATCGCGTAAAACATCGGGGACTTCTACAACTTTACCCAGCAAAAAGGGGTGTTTATCTTGATAGGCTTCGATCTTTATTCTGGAAAGTCCTCTTACTTGAGCATTTATCTCGCCATCACTTTTAATCATGCGCTCAATATGGGATAATGTACCAAAAGAATATAGGTCGGAAGGTGCTGGTTCGTTTAGTCTTGCATTTTTTTGGAGCACAAATGCAACTGTCCGATCATTTTGAAAAGCATATTCTAAGGCCGCCAAGCTCTTGGGTCTGCCAAAGGTCAGCACCGAATCGGTATTGGGGAAAATGATCCCGTCTCTTATTGGAATTATAGGTACGAATTTATCCATATTAGCCGTTTGTATTAGCACTCTACCACACCATCTGCCAGCTTGTCAAGTCTTTGCGGGGTTGACATATCAAATCCGGCGTAATTACAATTAAAACATCATAATCTATTTAAGTCAACTATTAAATAAAAAAGTCTACTATGGAAAAGAGCTGTATGGAAAAATTACGGATATGGCTGTTTTTGAAAATTATCAAAATCCTTCTCTGTCTAAAATCGTGGCAACATCATGAGGATGAATCCCTTCTACACTAAAGGAAAAGACACTTCCTCTTTTTCCTTTCTCATGAGGACCATACAATGTAACTCCTTTAAGTATTTTAAA
>CAYIOB010000024.1:0-10694 GCA_964364925.1 uncultured Gammaproteobacteria bacterium | reverse complement strand
GAAATCTTATCAACCCCTACTTTTTCAGCCAGTTTGTAAAAGAAAATATCGTTTGAACGCTTTATTCCCTTAACAACATTAACAAACCCGTCTTTTCCTCCATAGCCTGTGTAATACCAGTTAGAAAAAGAAAATACCCCAACTTTTAATACACCGGTGTCTTCAACCTCGTAGGTTGAATCAATAACTTTATTTTCTAAACCGGCGGCGGCAACAACAAGTTTAAATGTTGAGCCTGGAGGATAAGTACCGGAAATAGCCCTATTTAAAAGAGGCTGATTTTGAGAATCTAAAAGAATATCCGCAAGAGACAAATAAGAGCTGTCTGAAGCCGTAAGATAGCTTGGTCCCATTGTAAAAAGATTAGGATCAAAAGAAGGCCTTGAAACCATTGCCAGAATTGCTCCTTTTAAATCGGTAACTATTACTGCTCCCTTTTTAACGTTTTTAGTAGCCTCGAAAACAGCTTTTTGCAAAGCGGCGTCTATTGTTAAGGTTATATCCTGGCCCGGGATTGGATCCGACTCGCCCAGTTTTCTGACAGAATTTCCTCGGGCATCAATCTCAACAAGCTGTTTTCCGTCAATACCTCTTAATTTACTTTCATATTCTTGTTCTACGCCTGATTTGCCAATTAAATCACCGGGATTGTAAGAAGAATACTGCGCCGTTGAGAGTTCGTCTTTAGAAATCTGCCCTAAATATCCCAAAAAATGCGCTAATGTATCTTTGCTTGGATAATAACGTAAAGAATCTACCTCCAAATCCTTTTTCCCTTTAGCAATAAAAGATAAAGCCTCTTTTTTCTCTATTTGAACCGTTTTCCCGTTAACAGTTTCTCTAAATCCGGGAATATTAAAAACTAAAGGGGTACCAAATCTGTCAAAAATAACTCCTCTTGGCGCGTGCACAATAACTGTTCTTATTCTGTTGCTATTTGAAAGATATCTAAAACGTGACCCTTGGATAATTTGCAGATAAAAAAGTCTTAAAAAGAGAAGAGCAACCAAAATAACAAGAGCTGCGGGAATAAACAAATCACGCATAGGGCTATTTCTTGAATCAAAATCTCTTTGTTTTCTTTTTATTTTTCCGCTGGATATAAAATCCGGAAAAGCTACACCAACTTTTTGCATAAATTTATTTAGTTGAAATCTTAGTATTTTTTCTCTACATTTTTATGAAAACGGGAGAGAATAGAAAATATCAAAACTCCAATAATTGAACTCATTAAAGATTGCAAAATTGCGTTTTCATAGGAAAAAATAATTAAAAACCCAAAACTTCCCAAAAATGAAGCTATAATAATAAAATATTTTGTGGATATTTCAAACTTTCTCTCATATAGAAAAACTAGAAAAATATAAAGAATAAAATATAAACTTGTTTGACCCAATACTCTAAAAGAAAGAGCATCCAAAACCATCCCCGCAATAAATGCAATAGCAAAAATCCATTCCTTCCGAACTAAAACTGCTAAGCAAAGCAAGGTTACAAAAACCAAAGGAAGAGTTGTAGCTGAGCTTTCCAAAAAAACAGAAAGCAAAAAAACTATAGTTGCGGCAAGCTTCATTTTATAAGAACAAAAACGGTTGTAATTTTTGAAAAATTAATAAAACTTGAAACTTTCGCCCGTTGGAACAAAGAGCTTGCCTTTTTATCAACCGACATAATTTTTCCGGCAACCAAATCCGGCGGATACCCTGTTCCGTTTAAATTTGTGTCGCCGTTTGTCAAAACCAAATCCGAAGGCTTTAAATTATCCGAAAGTAAAACGTTGTCTAATATCATTTCTCCTCCGCCCTGCCCTTTTATTACTCCTAGAGCCTCCGAAGACGAAGCCCTTGCGGTAAAAGACGAAGATACGTTTGTAACCAAACTAACTTCGGATAAAAAATCATTAGACTTAGTTATTTCCCCGAGCAAATTATTTCCATATACAACCGCTGCACCAACCATTACGCCGTCCTTTATACCTTTATCAATAATAAATGTCTCCGGAACAGAAACTCCGGGAATAAAACTTGGTGCTCCAACGATATTTGCAGGAAGCAGGGAGTTGCTGTTTGGAGAAGAAACTTGGAATTGATCGGACAAAGCGCTATTTTCCCTTTCCAGCTTTTTTTGATCGGAAAGCATAGACGTCAGCCTTAGATTTTCTGTTTCCAGCTTCTTTAGTTTTGCATTTTCTCCTAAAAGACTTATAGAGTTAAAAACATTGTGCGTTGCGCTTTGAAAAGGAGCTGTTATTTTTTGCAGAACCGAGCTGACGGGATTTAAAATTCCAGCCCTGGATAAACCGAAAACTAAAAAAGAAAGTACTAAGAAAACAAAAAAAACCGGCAGAAAATTACTCTTCTTTTGCATGTACCCATTTTAGACTTTTTGCCAAAAAGATACAACCTTGCTAAAACACTGATTTTAGATTAAAGGCTTATGATTTATGAAAATCTATTCATCATTCATCATTCATCATTACTTAAGTCCGCCGATAACTTTTACTCTTTGTAAGAGAGAATCGTCTTGCAAGACTTTACCGGTTCCTCTAACAACGCTTGTTAAAGGATCTTCGCTTCGTAAAACCGGAATATGAATTCTTTCAACAATCAGGTGGTCAAAACCTGTAAGAAGAGAAGCTCCGCCTGTTAATAATACCCCATGTTCAAGAATATCGCTTGTCAATTCCGGCGGCGATTCTTCCAAAACATCCGCGATTGCATCAATAATTTTCGATAAAACGGGAGACAAGGCTTCTCTTACTTCAACTTCCGTAACTCTCAGACTTTTGGGAAGGCCCGTTTCTATGTCTCTTCCCCTGATAACAGCCATGCGCTCCTGTTGGTTATTGGTTGACGGTTCATTGTTATTAGTATTTCTCTCTTCTTTTTCTTTCAACCCTGAACCATGAGCCCTAGACTTTGAACCCTGGTAAGCACTTCCTATTTTTATTTTCAAATCCTCTGCTGTTTTTTCTCCTAAAATAAGCCCGTGTCTTAATCTTATATAATGAGTAATTGCGCTATCCATTTCGTCTCCTGCAATTTTTAAAGACTTACTGACAACGATACCTCCTAAAGAAATTACCGCAATCTCGGTTGTTCCACCGCCTACATCAACCACCATAACGCCGGTTGGGGCAAAAACCGAAATATCCTCGCCAATGGCCGCCGCCATCGGTTCCTCTATTAAAAATGCTTCCCTTGCACCTGCAGACAAAGCCGCTTCCCAAACCGCACGCCTTTCAACTTCGGTAACGGATGAAGGAATTCCGATAACGACCTTTGGTCTTGACCAGGCAACCGGCATAACGTGCCCAATTTCATGAACAGCTTGAATATAATGGGCAATCATTGCCGCGGTTGCATCAAAATCCGCGATTACCCCGCCGTGCAAAGGCCTGATTGTTTCAATTGTTGACGGGGTTTTTCCAACCATTCTTTTGGCTTCGGTGCCAATGGCAATAACTTTTTTGGTTTTTTTGTGCATTGCAACAACCGAGGGCTCCCTTATTACAATTCCTTTATTTCTTACCCAAACTAAAGTGTTGGCAGTACCAAGATCAATTCCGACATCGTGGGAAAATAAACTAAATAATTTATCAAACATAAATCTAGTATCTAGATACTAGTAACTAGTTACTAAAGATAATAGCATCTTGCAGTAGTTTTTCCAATATGGTAGCATTAGTTTTAACCTTAAAATCTAATGAAATTATTAAATATCTGCAGCAAAATCATTGAATACGGCTTTTACGCAATATTTTTCCTTGTCCCCCTTGCCCTTGCTCCCGACACCTCGGAACTTTTTGAATTCAATAAGATGTGGATTACTTATATTCTATCTCTTGTAATTTTGGCCGCGTGGATTTCCAAAATGCTTATTAAAAGAGAGTTTAAAATACAACGGACTCCTCTTGATGTACCGATTATTTTGTTTTTGCTTTCTCAGGTAATTTCAACTGTTTTTAGCCTTGACCGGCATATTTCTTTATGGGGATATTATTCCCGCTTTAACGGCGGACTTTTTTCTATTATCGCTTACAATTTTCTTTACTACGCCTTTGTTTCAAATTTCCAGGAGAATGCAAAAATAATTGTTAAAAGGCTCATTCTTGTGGCTCTTTCTTCCGGAGTCGTAGTCGCTTTATGGGGACTTCCTTCGCATTTTGGCTATGATCCGACGTGTCTTGTTTTTAGAGGAAGTCTTGACGTTTCATGCTGGACATCGGATTTTCAGCCAAAAGTTAGAATTTTTTCAACTCTTGGGCAGCCGGGTTGGCTGTCTGCCTATCTTTCTATTTTACTCCCGATTACGGTTGCATTTTTTATAAAATCAACATTTTCCAAAGCTGTACATGCTAAAAAAGCCCAATTTTCAAGAAAATCTGCCGCTTTTGCCGTTTCTTGCTTTTTGATGTTTATTCTTTTTTATGCAGACATTGCCTATGCAAGAACCAAATCAGGATTCCTGGCAACTTGGATTTCAATAGCCTTTTTTGCAGCAAGTTATGCTTTTCTGCAATTAAAAAATCGTAATAACAAAATCAAAAATCTTTCTTTGGATTTTAAACTGCTTGTTTTAGCCTTAATATCTATTGTTACCGTTACTTTTTTTATAGGCACTTCTTTTGCCGAAATTGACAGCAAATTTAGCTTTGACGGCTTAAAAAACAGTCTCGTTAAAAGCAAAACCGTTGTCCAAAAAGCTGTAAAACCTATAGCGACTCCGCCTCCGGCCCCATTAGTTTCGGGAGAATTGGGCGGCACGGATTCGGGAAAAATCAGGCTTTTGGTCTGGCAAGGCGCAATAAAGGCATGGGTTAATAATCCAATATTTGGCACGGGTGTTGAAACTTTTGCTTTCGCATATTATAAATACAGACCCGAAGCTCACAACCTTACTTCCGAGTGGCGCTATCTTTATAACAAAGCTCACAACGAATATTTAAATTACCTTGCAACAACCGGTGCTTTCGGACTATTATCTTATCTTTCGATGATTGGTCTTTTCCTATTTCTAAGCTTAAAATACCTTTGGAAAGATAAAGGCGAAGATACCAATAGCAGAAAAGTTTTAGTGCTTGCTCTTATTTCGGGGTACATAAGCATTCTTATTAGTAATTTCGGCGGATTTTCGGTTGTAATAGTCAATCTTTTCATGTTTTTAATTCCCGCTTTAGTATTTATTTTGGCACATTTAATTAATTATGACAAAAACTTAAGCTTTTCTTTTGCTTCTAAAAAAGCGGACAACAAAAAGGCGCAAGCCGAAGAATATGCGGTTACAAAACCTATTTGGGTATTTATAGCCGTCGTAGCTGTTATAAGCGGATATCTTATATTTACGCTCATTAATTTCTGGAATGCCGATAAAGACTACGCCAAAGGGTATAATTACGACAGGGTTAATCAATACCAAACAGCATATCCCTTTCTTCAAAAAGCCGTAAACCAAAGACCGGATGAACCGGTATTTAAAGATGAGCTAGCTATTAATGATGCTGTTTTGGCAATTGCGGTTTTGGGACAAAAAACCACAGATCAAGCGCAGCAAAAACAAGCTACCGCTCTTGCACAAAAACTTGCCGCGGAAGCGGTTGCATTAAGCGACAAGCTTACCTCACAAAATCCAAACAATGTGGTTTTCTGGAAAACAAGAGTCAGGATTTTTTATACACTGGCTCAGGCTGACGAGCGCTATCTTGCATCAGCCTTAACTGCTATCAAAAAAACAGCAGAACTGGCCCCAACCGATGCGGATATTTCCTACAACTTGGGAATTTTGTATGGTCAAAACGGCGATGCAAAAAATGCGGTTTTAACTTTGCAAAACACAATAAAGTTAAAACCCGATTTTGCAAATGCCTATTATGCACTTGGCGTTTTCTATAATCAATTGGCCATAAACGACAAGGGAGAGATTGTAAATGTTGAGTATCGGCAAAAAGCAATTGACACAATGAAGTTCATGCTTAAAAATGTTGCACCAAACGACTCAAGACCAATAGACGCGCTAAAGGCCTGGAGCGGAGGCAAACTGTAAGGAGTTTGCCGAGCTCGCCTGCCTTTCGATCTTGAGCTCAGGGTCGAAAGACTTGACAGGCGAGGGCTGCGGTCCCGCTAGGGACAAAGACATTTGAAGCTTTATGTTAGCAATAGTCAAAGCCCCCAACCCTGTCCTTTCACAAAAGGCAAAACGAATTGTCAAAGTTGATAAAGCCGTTTTAAAACTCATCGCGGAAATGAAAGAATCTATGGAGTCAGTCATCGACCCAATAGGCGTAGGACTTGCCGCTCCTCAGGTTGGGAAAAGCTTACAGCTTTTTATTGCAAAACCAAGTCAAAAATCAAAAGTTCTGGTTTTTATAAACCCTAAGATTGTAAAAAAAGAAAAAAAGGCCCACTCCGATACGTCCCCAAAAGGCAAAAAAGAGCATAAAAAATTAGAGGGCTGTCTTTCGCTTTTAAACATTTGGGGTTCGGTTGAACGCTTTGACATAGTCTGGATTTCGTATTTAGACGAGACCGGAAAAAAACATAATCGGAGATTCGGCGGATTTTTGGCAACAATTCTTCAGCACGAAATTGACCATCTCGATGGAATTCTCTTCCCCAAAAGAGTGCTGGAGCAAAAAGGCACGCTTTACAAATCGGAAAAAGACGAAAAAGGCGAGGACGTATTCGAGGAAATCAAGCTTTAAATACTTTTATACTCTGTTCTCGTAGTCAAGGAGTTTTCTTGCTGTTCTTTGGATAATCTAATATTTTTTCTGTAATACTTCTTTACGACTACCTTTTTATAATCAGTTACTTTTTCTATAAACTCAACGCCCATTAAGTGGTGGTATTCATGCTGGATAACTCTGGCCAGAATTCCGTCGCATCTTAATCTGAATTTTTTGCCATTTTCATCAATGGCTTCCACCTCAATCTCCTTAGGTCTTGACACCGGCCCAAATATATCCCCTAAGCTCCCGCAGCCTTCGTAAATGACGCTTTCCTCTTTGGATTTAAAAGTTAACTTGGGATTAATATAGATTCTTAATTTATCTGCTCTTACGAGTTTTCTTGAACCAGTATTTCTCGGATGCGTTATAAAAATCATGTAATTTTCAGCTATTTGAGGCGCAGCTATCCCGATTAACCCGGTTTTATACATAGTATCCCTTAGATCTTTTAGCAATTTTTTAATTCCCGGAGACGTAAAATTCAAAACTTTCTTGTTTTTATGTTTTAATAAGGGATGCCCTGCTTCAGCCATTTTTCTAACCATAATTTAATGGATTATATCACAACTTAAATCCAACGTCTGGATACTAAATACCAAATACTATATACTAAATACTAGAATATGAAGATTGTATTTTTCGGCTCTTCCGGTTACGTAATTCCTGTTATTGGGAAGCTAAAAAAGAATTTTGAAATCGAACTGGTTGTTACAACTGAAAAAAAACTTGAAGATCCGGTTATTTCTTATTGCAAAAAAAACCAACTCCCCTACCTATCAACTGAGAATTTATCGGACCAAGATACTAAATACAAGATACTAAATACTAAATCCGAACTCGCTGTTCTCGCAGATTTTGGACTTATTCTGCCAAACGATATTCTGAATTCATTCGAACTTGGAATACTGAACATCCATCCTTCCCTGTTGCCAAAATACAGAGGGCCAACGCCTGTTCAAAGCGCAATATTAAACAACGAAAAAGAAACCGGAGTAAGCATTATAAAACTTGATGATAAAGTCGACCATGGAGGCATTTTTACTCAAGCTAAAGAAGAAATTATGTTCAGCGACACGGCGCAATCTTTGTATGAAAGGCTATTTGAAATAGGTAGTGATTTACTCTATCAAAATATTAAGCAATATATCAAAGGTAATCTAAAATTAAATGTTCAGAGTGATGAAAAAGCCACTTTTACGAAGCTTTTAACAAAAAACGACGGTTATTTTAACCTAAATAATGCCCCATCTCTTGAAAAACTGGACTTAATGATAAGAGCTTACTTTCCCTGGCCCAGTACATGGACCCGTTCAATGATAAATGGTAAATCGTCAATAATTAAATTTCTTCCGGAGAAGAAGTTACAGGCTGAAGGTAAAAAACCTGTCAGTTATAAAGATTTTATCAACGGCTATCCAAATTTGGATAAGCAGCTCTTAGCTCTGTTAAGGTAGATTTTTGAAGTTGGATATTTTTGATGTTCTTGTCCTTGATTTTCTTGACTTCTTGATATCTAAATTTCGAGAATTCAAGTTCAAAGATATCTCACTTCCTACTTCAAGAAGTCTATGCTACGGTTATCGGGGCTTCTTCTGTTTTTTGAACCTGGGGCTTTACAGCGTTTTTCCAAATTCTTAAACATTTGGTGCAAAGCTTCATTGTCTTAGTAATTCCGCCCATTTTAATCCTCGCGTTATGAAGGTTTGGTTTAAATATTTTTCTGGTTCGGTTTTTTGCATGAGATACGTTGTGCCCGTACATTACGCCTTTCCCGCAATTAAAACATTTCATTGCCATAATACTTTTTGATAATAGACATTAAATTCTACTGTCCACCATCAAGTTAATATGATATCATATTAGAGGCTATTAAGGCAATATGGAAATTATATTTAGCATTGCAACGCTAGTCATTTTAATCTTCTCGGCTATCTTACATGAAATAGCTCACGGGTTTGTGGCGGAACGCTTAGGCGATCCTACGGCCCGGCTAATGGGAAGACTTACTCTTAACCCAAAAAGTCATATCGACCCCTTCATGAGCATACTTTTGCCTCTTTTGTTAGTTGTTTCAGGCTCCCCTGTTGTTTTTGGCGCTGCCAAGCCGGTCCCGGTCGACCCTTTTAATTTACGGGATGGAAGAAAAGACATGGCGCTTGTTTCTTTGGCAGGCCCTGCAACCAATATTTTAATAGCGGTAGTTTTTGCACTGCTCATAAAAGTTTTTATGATTGCATCGGCACAAGCAAGTTTGGGAATTTGGGGGATAATTATTTATTGGTTTTTTCTGACAACCGTCAAGATGAATCTTCTTCTGGCTATTTTTAATCTTTTACCCATTCCCCCGCTTGACGGCTCAAAGATTTTTTCTCTTATCCTGCCTGAAAAAGAAGCCAATACCTATCTTTCCTTGAGCTCAATAGGATTTTTTATAATCTTTTTTCTTTTGCTGTTTCCAATCGGCGGATTTTCACTTGGACAATTTATCTTTAGTCTTCTTTCCTTCTCCGAAAAACTGCTGGGGCTTTGATTTACTGCAGGGGTAGAACAATTTTTGAGGCTAAAATTCTTGGAAATATTCTTTTAACATGGTAATCAATGTCATTCTGCCCTTATTGGATTTTAAGTATTTTTCTCTTCTTTTTGCATCAGTCATATTTCTATATGCTTCGTAATGAACTAACTCAAGAGGAACATAAAATTTTGTAGAGGTAACTTTCTTACTATTATGCATTTCCAACCGAGATTTTACATCTTCAGAATATCCAACATAGATAAATTTTTTAGAGGGGTTGTGAAGTATGTAGACGTAATAATATTTCACTTTATTTGCGCAGGTACCATTCGATACCTGGCTACGGTACAATACTTTCTTGCAAAGCAAGGTGCAGAATTGTACCTTGCAGGGACGCTCAGGTTCAGAATTAGCTATAAATTAAGATTATCTTCAATTATGGCAACTCTTTTTTGAGTTCTAACAATTTCTCTATCAAAATGATCAATTACAACATCAACTGTTTTTTCAATTTTCCTTACTATCTTTTTAACGTCTTTAAGATCCTTCTCGATAGGATTAAGTCTTTTCCCAAGTCTTTCATCGATAACTCCTCCTATTTGTTGTAGGTCGCTCTTTGTAAGCATAGGTATTTATTATGGGAGAAGAATCTATAGATTTCAAGATGGCAAACTATATCAGTAGGGACGCTCAGATTTTTACCCCGTCAGACGGGGCGGGCTGAGAAAAGCAGTTTTGTTCGTGAAGTATCTTGGCAGGCCAGGAGGGAATCGAACCCCCAACAGAGGTTTTGTCCCAGAAGTATCTTGCAAATTTTGGTTTAGCAGGGTTGCTCAGATTCGAACTGAGAAAAGCAGTTTTGGAGACTGCTGTGATAACCATTTCACCACAACCCTTTAAAATTTGCTTAGAACTTCGGGATCCCGTAGGTGTAAGCTTTTTCTTCGAAAAAGCAACATCCTACTGGGAGAGACCTCAGTTATACCATTTAACTACTGGCCTATACACCCTATTATACTTGGAAATATTGTTTCAATCAATTACGTAGAACTTGAGGAGTTATTTAAGTTTTTCGCTTTCTTTATGTTCGTCCCACATGTCTTCCTTTAAGCCTTTTCAGTACTGTCCGTACACGGCTTAAAGAGCGACTTTAGCGGAATCTCAAATTATTTTAATTTTTCTGATTCTTTGTGTTCGGTTATCTTTCGACAATGCTTGCAGAATTTTTTAAATACTAATTTCGCTTCCGTATTTAGTTTATTCTTAGTTGTTATATAATTTCTGTTTTTACAAGCTGAACAAACCAAGCCTATTTTTATCCTGTGCTCTCCTTTTTTTGCCATATGCGATATTCTAGCAGAATTTATTCCAAAATTGAAGCCCTAATATTTGAGCCGGCTGTGGGAATCGAACCCACGATCTAGTCATTATCCCAGTAGTTTCTTGCCGACC
>CAYIOB010000023.1:0-11380 GCA_964364925.1 uncultured Gammaproteobacteria bacterium | reverse complement strand
ACGCAGTTAAGTTTGAAGGTGGCGAGGCTGTTCCACCTCGAAGGTGGTAGCCCTATGTGGTAGTCCTACCGCTAAGCCAAGGCTAGCTTATATTGTTTGTCTGGAAATATTTCTATGCGGAAAAGAATCATTGTTTTACTAAAAACAAATAACATTCTATATAAATTCTTGTCCATCTTTCAAAATAAGTCTGACTCAAGTTTTTACATTTATCAGCACATCAAGGATGAAAAATCTCCAATTAATGTTGGTGACTCTTTCCATTTACTAAAACCATCTGGAAATTTCGATACAAGCAAGATAAGAAAGAAAATAGAAAAGGATGGGGATAGGGTTCATCTGTCGATACACCCAAATAGAATTTATTTGAAAAGACTTAACAAAGACGGCACTAAGGAACATTTGATAGAAGAGTACGAACCACAACCATTCAATATAGACCATTTTAGGCTTCATGCCATATTTACACCGCCACCGATATCTCATATGAAGGAATACAGTTCTAGAAAAAATACAACAGAAATTATATTCTTTTGGGACAGCTTAATGTGTCCACAAGTCAGTATATATGAACTAGGCAGTAAATTTGCTTTAAAAAAAGTTAGTAAAATACTTCCCTTGGGAGATAAAATAGAAGTTATACCTTCCGATGGAATCCACCCCACAATTGCGTTGCATCTAAAATCTACTAATGGAACCCCAGGAGTGTGGAGACCTAATTGCGGTATTTTCGCTAAAGTCGTAAAAAAGAAGCCAATTTCGAAGCAAGAATTACAAGAAATAATTAAATACAACAAGCTAGGCTTTGATATAAGCTCAATTCCAGACAATGCTGTAATAACCGATTTTAAAATTGATTATCCTGGAGAGAAAAAATGAAAGTTATGGGCTCAAACGGATTTAGGCTCGTATGCTCAGCTTTTTAAAATTGTGGTAAAATATTAACGCTGTGGACGCAAAAGATTATCAAGAAAAAATAAAAGAAGCATACACCCTCTTAGCGGAGAACTCGACTACTCTTGAAAAATTTGAATCTATTCGGTCTCTTATCAAGGGTATAAATCCTAAAATTGACAATTTACTTGCTAAATATTCTAAAGCCTTATCCGACTATGAAAAACTACAGGAGGGCAAAGTAATTGAATTAGCTATAGATTACCTTCCCCAAAATACCGAAAAAGAAAAACAAAGAAAAAAGAGACTCCTTTTATTAATTCGTTCGTGGAATGATTTAAAATCCGAAGTTGAAAGAGCAAAAACAGAATTTGAAAACAATAAAAACCAAACACAGACAGAAAGTTTCTCCAAACTACTGCTAAAAGCAAAAGGTCCGCTTGGAATTATAACTATTGCTGCGGTTATATTGGTTGGTGCATTCGTCTTTTTAAATTCCCCAAAAGAAGACAAGGTAGTCTTGGAAGAAAGTAATAAAGAAACGATAAAAGTAATTATAGTAAACGATAAAAAGATTCCATTAGATAACCTTGTTATTGGCATAGGAGCCGAATGTAGTAATAGCGAGCACTATCATGCAAAAGACCACATATCAGCAAAAGCTCTTGATGGAACTACCGTAACCGACCCGGGAGGCTGTGGATTTGGAAAAGTAAAAGAAACACAAATTGTGGAGATTGAAAAATAACTATAAAAAATGTAATTTGTTACTCTAAAAGCAAGTTCTTGATTCGAGCTTTAAGCGCAGAATAAGAAATAGGCGTAAAGACTGTTATTCTATCCCCAACATTGACAGGTAGAATAAGGCCATCTTTTCTTTCTGTAAAATCACATAGATAAACCACTTCTTTTTCCAAGCGGAGATCCTCATTCGGTTGCAAGTTGCCGAGGAAGTGCCCCCTTTCTAAAAGCGGTTTTTCGTCGACTGCCACAACCTGCCAATTTTTGTTAAGCACCGCAACGCCTATGGCGTAAATGTCGTCTTTAATACTGCCGTCAATTCCCCTTCCTCCTCGAACTCCATGGATAAGTAGTAGCAAAAGACCATCTTCAAGCTCGATAGGTCTGGCTGCAGCCCCCATTTTTTTACTAAGCCACTGGATATTTCTGAAATTTGAAAAATCAATAATTTTCAACAACCCTCCTTGGGAGTCAAGATAATGCAGTTGATGAGAAACACCATCAGGTCTATAAATAAATCCTCCTTCAAGAGGAATTGCATTTTTGCCTATTATGTTTTCAAAAATCTTTGGAGCCCCTGCAACTTTTAAATTACCATCTTCGATTCCAACCTTGACAAGTGCTGGGTGTGGATTGTATTTATCGCCCTCATGAATAACAACGGTGAAGCCTAAGGTTCCATCTGCCCCAACTCGAGCGTCCTCCCAGTTGACTATCTTATCATCGACAGGGAGTTCAAGATCTTTTAATCTTTGGCGATTACCACTCGAATCAGTAACACATACATGAAGAGAATTCCAATCGGGTTCTCCTTTCCTAACATTTCTCATTTTAACTGCTCGGGATAGAAAAATTGTGCCTGAAAGTTCAGGTGCAGGAATAGAGGCTGTATTGTAAATTGCCCAATCCGGAGAGATTGGCTGTGGGTTATTAAACTCCTGAAGTGCAGCGAAAACTTCCCAATCTTTTGGTGAAGGTCGTTTTTCTGTTCCCAAGCTTAACTCGAGTCCTCTGACGCTTGAGGTACCAATGGCATCACGCTTAGCAAAAAGTGGTGCTTCTTGTATCATAGACGTATGCTAAGTATATTATCTACATCTTTTCGTGACAAAAGTCAAGTTTTCTATAGGCCTGAAATTAAAAAGGCAGTATTTACATAATTCAAAATACATCAAAAGATTTATCTGACAAAATACTCATAAACTTCTTTTGAAACCTCGGCAATTTTTTCTCCAGAACCGAGAAAATTCGTCTACAATTCGGATAGGGAGGCTGGGGCTATAGGTTTTTTATCCCTCTTGTAAATACGGACATTAGGGATATGTATTTGATGACCGCCCATTAATTATACTCTTCTTTTACATTCTGACCGTACTTTTCAAGCAGCTTGTGAATCCTTGGACTAATGACAAAATTGCAATAAGGAGCATCTGCGTTTCTGTCAAAATAATCTTTGTGATAGTTTTCTGCTTCATAAAAATTGGTAAAGGGAACAATTTCTGTGACAATTGGATCTTTATACAAACCTGATTGCTCGAGTTCTTCTTTCGATTTTTCTGCTACTTCCTTTTGTTTTTCGTCATGATAAAAAATAGAAGAGCGGTATTGTGTGCCAATATCATTGCCCTGCTGATTAAGTGTCGTTGGGTTATGTGTGTGCCAGAATATATCTAAGATTTTTTCGAAGGGAATTTCGCTTGGTTCGAACTTAATTTGAATAGCCTCTGCATGGCCCGTATTCCCAGTGCAAACCTGCTCATATGAAGGATCTTCAACTGATCCTCCAGCATACCCAGGCACTGCAGACTTTACGCCTTTAAGTCGTTTGAAGATAGCTTCTGTACACCAAAAGCATCCCCCTGCGAGCGTTGCTGTTTCTAGCTTTTTATTCATGTATAACCTCCGGCATCTCTTTGCCTTTAAGAATAAAACGAATTGATAACGAATTAACGCAGTGTCTGGTATCTTTGTCTGTTAAACGCTCCCCTTCAAATACATGCCCCAAATGTGCTCCACAATTTGCACATTCTATCTCAACTCTTTGACCGTCCGGGTCTGGTAAACGTTTTACTGCATTTGGAAAGTTCTCATCAAAACTTGGCCAGCCACAACCTGCGTCAAACTTTGCCTTCGAGGAAAAGAGGGAAGCATTACACCTCCGGCAAATAAATGTCCCATCAACGTAAAAATCATCATATTCACCACTAAATGGAGCTTCAGTACCTTTGTCTTTGATTATTCGTTTTTCATCAGATGTTAGTTGATTAAACTTCATAGCAATTTCGAGTATATCTTATTTCAGGAACATAAGACAGCCATTTTTAACCTCGTACTTTAGAGCTAAATGATCCTGTGGAAAATTACCCGGCTTTTGCATCCGGATCACCCATGTTGCTCTTCTCTCTGTTACTGGGGAGAAGTTCGTTCCCGATGATAATTAGCAGTGGCTAACGACCGTTGAATAAGCTATTATTGAGATATGAAAAAAACCGTAACTATCGGCATAATTATATTTTTTGTTATTCTTTTTGGATTTATCTTTATCTCAAACAGGCGAGAAGAGCCTAGAAGTCCTTTATTAGATGAAACCCAGCAACAACCAGCATCCGTTTCCACACAAAATCAGGCTGTAGATAAACAAGCTTATTTTGCAATTTTTACCAATGGAACGTTCAGGATTTTTACAGCAGCCATGTATCACAATCTTTCAAAAGATGCGTATATTGAGGCAAGTAATCCCAATATAATCAAAGTTAAAAAAGATGACGTAACATGGAATGATTTTTTTTCAACTCTGCCATTTAAGCTTACTGATGAATGCTTGACTACGGGCACCGGACAGACATTTTGTACAGGAAATGGAGGTACTCTCAGGTTTTATCTTAACGGAGAGAAAAAAGAGCACGTTCTTGATAGAATAATAAAGAATAGAGATGCCTTACTTGTTACTTTTGGAAACGAATCAGAAGAGGCAATTAAAAAGCAGTTAAGAAAAGTCTACAATCTTTAATTATATCAAAATATATCATTTGGTTTGAGACATCCGTTCTATGCTGTCTCACTACATTTTCTCCGGAGCCTCAATTCCCAAAAGATATAACCCGTTTTTTATTACTTGTGCAGTTGCAGAGGTTAGTCTTAGGCGGGAATTTCTTCTTACCGGATCTTTCTCTCTAATTATAAGCGCTTCCTTATAGAATTTGTTAAATAAGTCCGCGGCTTTATAAGTAAATGCGGCAATAATACTGGGTTCGTTTGCTTCTATTGTCCTAGCGATTGCCTGGGGGAACTTGCTTAAATGCTTTACTAAGTCAGCCTCAATCGGTAAATCGAATACTGCATCTCGAGTGATATCAATTTTAATTTTTTCGCTAGCTGCTCTTCTTAAAACAGATTTTCCTCTCGCGTGAGAGTACTGAATATAGGGAGCACTATTTCCTTCCAGGGAAAGCGCTTGGTCCCAGTCAAATTGGATATTTCTGGTTCGCCCTTGCCCCAAATCCATATAGATAACTGCGCCAACGCCTATTTGCCGGGAAATTTGCTCAATTTCTTTATCGGAAAGGTCTCTATCTGTTTCTCCAATTTTATTTTTCGCCCTTGCAATTGCCTCATTTAAAACGTCTTCCAGGAAAACTACTCTTCCTTTTCTGGTTGACATCTTTCCTTCAGGAAGACTTACCGTGCCAAAGTAAGTATGTTCGACAACAGGAGCATCTTTTCCTACAAATGCGTCAAAAGCTCCGAAAACCTGTCTAAAATAATCTTTTTGGTCAGCGCCAACTACATATAAAACTTTATCCGGTTTAAACCATGCAGTTCTTGCTATTAAAGTTGCTAAGTCGCGGGTTGAATAAAGGCTTGCTCCGTCAGATTTTTGAATAACAAGATTCTTAATGTTTTTCCCTTCGGGAAATTCAACAACAACGGCTTCTCTTTCATCCTTTGTTGCAACGTTTTTTTTCTGCATAGCTCTAATAATTTGAGGAAGCATGGGAAGATAAAAGGATTCCCCAAGGTAATATTCGTATTCTGATCCAAGTAGTTTGTATACTCTCTTAAATTCCTGAAGGCTTTGTTTGGTTGTTAGTTTTAGCAGCTCAAGAGCCCTGGGATCTCCTTGCTCGAGTCTTCTAAACCACTCCCGTCCTTCCTTTTCAAGCGCTGATTCTCCTTCGGGGTTAGCTGCTTTTTCTTTTTCAATTTCATCATTAATTTTTACATAGAGACGATAAAGTTTTTGCACCGGGTCGGCGTTGGGCATTTCGCTATCAACTTCTTCTCCCCACAACTCCTTAGCTCTTCCCAAAATGCCAAATTGAGTTCCCCAATCTCCAAGATGGTTGTCGCGGATAACAGTATATCCCCCGGCTCTATAAATCCGGGCAAGTGATTCTCCGATAACAGTCGACCTTAAATGGCCAACGCTCATGTATTTGGCAACATTAGGAGAAGAGCAGTCGATGACGACTGTTTCTCCATTTCCAAGATTCTCATTTCCGTAAGATTCCCTCTTTTTTTCTATTGATTCCAGTACTGCATTTCCAAAACTTGGAACATCGATTCCAAAGTTAACATAGCCGCTTTGAGTAGGTGCTGCCGCTTTAATAAAAGGAGCTTTGGGCCCGCTATTAAAATCTGCAGCTAATTCTGCTGCAATCTGTCCTGGAGTTTTTCCTAAAGGTTTTGCCAGTCTGTGGATGGCAAGAGCAAAATCAGCGCTGACGTTTGGCGGAGGTGCTTCTAGCGTCAAATCAACAGCGGCCGCTTGTTGTCCAATTGCTGCAGCTTGTTTCCGAAGTCCTGCTTCGGCACGATTCCAAGGGTAATCTATTGGTTTTGGAAAAAGAATTAAGTCTGGAGATGCGATCGAAATTTCGCTTGCGGGCAGCGCGGGAACTGTTATGCCGAATATCTCTAAATCCTTTGCCATACCCCTATTATTTCCATCCGGCAGTCTAATGTCAACGGTTGACCTCTTCTGTCATAGCGATTTATACACCCGGTTTTTCTCTATGAAGTTGTCCTGTCATGAAATGAGAAACGCTGAAACCCCTAGTACTTTTAAATAGCCCGTTTGACCAGCTAATTTATCTCCTCAACATTTATGCTTTCAATAAGACTATAATGTATTTATGGACGGAATTTCTTCAGGGTTAATCCTCTTAACATACAAAGGCAAAGTGCTGCTTATGCATAAAAAAAATAGCGTAATCGATGAAGAAAATCACCCATGGTGTTTTATCGGCGCAGTTAGAGAAGATAAAGAATCTTTTGAACACGCAATGACAAGACGCGTGGAAAAAGAAATGGGTATAAAAATTGAAAACGTTGAGTTTGTATCGGAATTTTATTATCACGCAAGACTAACTGATGATAATGTAAATCATATTACGCGTTCGGAGAATCAACTGCTAGATTTTTTTACTCTTAAAGAAGTAAAAAAACTTTTTCTTTCAAGCGCAACGGCCAGGTTTATATTAAATCACGGCCAGCTTATAACCCTATAGTCTTATTGACATATCAATAAATAGCTGGTATAATATATAAAGTAAAGGCAGATTGAAATAATACATCTGCTTTGAATATTTTCGATTAGCATAAGATAAGTAACCACACAATAGTTTAAAATCAGTATCTTTCCCCTAATCAGCATCTTATTTAAGCAGCTTTATTGTTTCAATTTCATTTTATGTACAGAAAATTTACTCCAAGACATAATTCTTATAAAAAATATGCGCCAAAAAAACTCCCCAATAAGGAGCTTATGGAAGCAATTCGTGCTGTGCAGTTAATAAATAGTTCAAAACTTAGGGAAACCGAAGAAGTTTATACTCCAAAAAACAGATTTGCCGATTTTGCGCTTACAGAACAGCTTAAAACCAATATCTTAGCTAAGAACTATGCCGTACCGACTCCTGTTCAGGATCAGGCAATTCCTGCAATACTTGAAGGACGAGACGTTATCGGAATTGCAAATACGGGTACGGGGAAAACAGCCGCATTTTTAATTCCTCTAGTTAATAAGGTTTTTCAAAACAAAGCAGAAAAAGTGTTTATCGTTGCGCCAACCCGTGAACTTGCTTTGCAAATTCACGAAGAACTGGGTTTCCTTATAAAAGGACTGGGAATTCGCACGGTTCTTTGTATCGGCGGAATGAGTTTATGGAAACAAAAAAATGAACTTAAGCAAAGCAATAATTTTGTTATCGGCACACCGGGCAGAATAAGAGATTTAATTGGTGAAAGAAGTTTGTCGCTATCTCAATTCCACACAGTAGTACTAGACGAAGCCGATAGAATGGTAGATATCGGTTTTATTAACGACATCAAATATTTTATTTCTCTTTTGCCTCAAAATAGACAATCGCTGTTTTTCTCTGCAACAATTTCGGGCAAAGTAAATGAAATTTTAAAAGCGTTCGTACACAATCCCGTTACGATTTCCGTAAAAACACAGGATACTGCAGAAAACATAGAACAAGATATTATTAAAGTAAATAAACATGAAAAAATAGACAAACTCCACGATTTATTAGCCCAAGAAGAATTTGAAAAGGTTCTGGTTTTCGGAAGAACAAAGTGGGGAGTGCAAAAATTGACAAATGAACTTGTAAGAAGGGGTATAAGGGCAGCGGTAATCCATGGCAACAAAAGCCAGGGACAAAGACAAAGAGCTTTAGACCAATTTAAAAGAAACGAAGTTTCGGTATTACTTGCAACAGACGTCGCATCAAGAGGTTTGGATATTCCGGATGTAAGTCATGTCATAAACTTTGACATGCCGGCTTCATACGATGATTACGTTCACAGAATCGGAAGAACAGGCAGGGCAAATAAAAAAGGCACAGCCTTAACATTTATAGATTAACAACTTCAGGCCCACATTTATACTTGATGTTACCTACTAATAAATAAAATACGTATTAAATTTTTTAAAATCAGGAGTAGAAATAAAATCTTAAACACGGCACTTTTTCTTTTAAATAACAAGCGTTTGCAGAAACAGAAGCTTATGCTATACTACACATTAGTCTAACATCGCCTTGGGTGATGCGGAGCAATAAGACGACTGGTCAAAAACATGCGTTTTAGAGCCGCGAAGCATCATCAATTATAACCGGCCAAGACTAAGGCATGGTTATATTGTATGAACATCACTAAATTTTTTTCCTTGACATTCTTAGGCTTAGCGTTTGTTGCTTTTATTTTCTTCTCTGGCATTGTTTCCTTGATTACCGATTGGTGGTGGTACCAGGAAGTTGGGTTTACCGAAATCTTTATCAAATCTCTCAGTGCTAAAATCATTGTGGGGGCTCTAGCAGGGTTTATTGCGGCAGCTTTTCTTCTTACAAATTTTCTGTTTGCTATCCGTTCGAAAATACCCTGGTTGATAGCCATCCCCGAAGCTCTCGTTGGTCTATCTATAAGCCTGGATGACAAAATAGTAAAAAAATTAGGTATCGTTATAAGTCTTGCTGTTGCCCTTTTCATCGGTCTTATTGCCTCAAGCAATTGGCAGGATGTCTTGAAGTTTCTTTCAGCCACGCCGTTTGGTCAAACAGACCCGTTATTTGGTAAAGACATATCTTTTTACGTGTTTTCTCTCCCCATATATTCTTTAGGACTGGGTCTTATAAAAATGCTTATTCTTTTATCCCTTATTGTTTGCGGTGTCATTTACATTCTACGAGGTAGTCTTAACCTATCAGATATCTTAGGTAAACTTGATCTCTCCAAATTGACCCCGATTAAATCGGGGTTGACCGGAAAACCCGAAAGTCTGATTATTAAACCTGTGAAAGATCAAGTTTCCCATTCGACAAGCTCAGGACAGGCTGATCCAAAAGCCAGACTGCATATCAGCATCCTCTTGTCTCTCTTTTTGACTACTATTGCCGCAGGTACGTATCTTTCCCTTTATAATCTGCTTACCACTCAAAGCGGTCCGGTATTTGGCGCTGCCTTTACTGATGCTAATATTATGGTGCCGCTTCTTCGCGTATCTGTTTTTGTCTATGGCTTGGCTGCGGTTTTGGCTCTATTTTATGGGATTAGCGGAAAGATAACTCCGCTTTTAGGGACAATTTCTTTGACGGTGTTGGTTGGATTTGCCTCTTTGATTATCCCTTCAGTCTTTCAAAAACTGGTGGTTGCGCCAAATGAGTTAGTCAAAGAAACACCATTTATTAAATATAACATTGAGGCTACCCGCAAAGCATACGGATTGGATAAAATTGAAGAGCGCAACATTTCAGCCGATAAACCCATTACAGCAGAAGATATTGCAAACAACAATCTCACAATTAAGAACGTGAGGCTCTGGGAGAGAGAACCGCTCTTGTCCACTTTTTCGCAAATCCAGGAAATCAGAACGTACTACGAGTTTTCTTCTGTTGATAACGACCGTTACACAATTAACAATGAGCTCCGCCAGATTATGCTTTCTCCCAGAGAGTTAGCTTCCGACAGTCTACCGAACAAATCCTGGATTAACGAGCGGCTGACTTTTACCCACGGCTATGGTGCTGCTGTCGGTCCGGTAAATCAGGTTACTCCGGAAGGGTTACCTGTTTTATTTGTCAAAGACTTACCACCAAAGTCTGAAGTTAAAGAGCTTGAGGTTAGCAGGCCGGAAGTTTATTACGGGGAAATTCCTAACGAGTATGTTATAGTCAAAACCAAATCAAAAGAATTTGATTACCCCAAAGGGGAAGAGAATGTCTATAGTACCTATGCCGGCAGTGGCGGAGTTGAAATTAATTCTCTTTCGCGCCGTCTCTTATATGCAATACGCTTTGGCTCCCTTAAATTATTTTTATCAAGTGACGTTACAAAAGAGAGCCGTATCCTTTATTACCGCAATATAAAAGAAAGAGTCAGTAAAATTGCTCCGTTTCTTTCCTTTGACCGCGACCCGTATCTGGTGATTGCCGAAGGCAAAATGTATTGGATACTTGATGCCTATACATCAACCGATCGTTATCCCTATTCCCAACCGCTACCGTTAAACGGCGGTGATGTTAATTATATTAGAAATTCTGTCAAAGTAGTAGTAGACGCATATGATGGGAAGGTTACTTTTTATCAGGCTGATCCGGATGATCCAATCATCAAAGCCTACACCAAAATTTTCCCCAAAACTTTCAAAAAACTTGCGGATATGCCCAAGAAACTGATTTCCCATCTTCGCTATCCGGAAGATATTTTTACTCTGCAAACTGCAATTTACACTATCTATCATATGGATGACCCGCAGATTTTCTACAACAAAGAGGACCAGTGGGAAATCCCTGCTATTGCCCAGGGGGACGCAGCGCAAACAGAAGGCGAAACCCCAACAATGAATCCACGGCACATGATCATGAAGCTCCCAGGTGAAAAGAAGGAAGAGTTTATCCTGATGTTACCATTCACTCCTAGAGCTAAAGATAACCTTTCTGCCTGGATGGTTGCCAGAAACGACGGTGAGCAGTACGGTAAACTTGTTGCCTACCGTTTCCCCAAGGACAAACTGGTATTCGGACCCAAGCAGATCATCGGCCGGATCAATCAGGATGCGCAGGTCAGTCAGCAGATTTCCTTGTGGGATCAAGGTGGTTCTCATGTAATTCAAGGCTCGCTTCTGGTTATTCCCATTGAAGAGTCTTTGGTCTATGTCCGGCCGCTCTACCTTAAGGCATCGACAGGAAAAATTCCGGAACTCAAACGGGTTATAGTTGCATACGAAAACAAAATTGCCATG
>CAYIOB010000022.1:0-11411 GCA_964364925.1 uncultured Gammaproteobacteria bacterium | reverse complement strand
AATATAGTTTCAAGATTATCAAACTAGGTGCAAACCGCGTCAGACGCGGTCAAAGGAAAATATTAATTTCAGCCTGTCCCGTGAAAATTATCCTTCGGAGAAATTATTTGCAGGTATTAAATCCAAACGTATTAATGCAGCTGGCGCCGGTTATTGTTCCTATTAATTTAATTATTGCAAAAGCTAAAAAAACTATAATTAATCCTGCTATTGCATAAGTCAATGTTTTTTTTGCTCCTTCGACCTGTTTTGGGTCGCCGCCGGAAGTTAAAAATTTAAACCCGGCAAATATTATAAAAAAAACAGCAGTAAGTCCGGCGAGCGCAATCGCCCAATTCACAACATTGCCAAAAACAATTGGCAAGCAGTTAAGTGTCGCTACTCCGTTTTGAACACAATTTCCCCAAGGCATAAATTAAGCGTAGCAAAAGGAAAAGCAAAAGACAAGAGGAGTGGTATTAATCGCAGGTGGGGTTGGTTAAGCTTGGGATGCAAAGATTAGCTAAATCAAATCCGGATCCAAAGAGAATTTGGAATACGAAGTTTAAGATAACAAAAGCCGTGACAACGATTACAAGGCCGATAATTGCGGCTACAATATGTTTTCTGGCCGCGTCAACATTGGCTTTATCTCCGCCGGAAATTATCCATTTAATGCCTCCGTAAATAAGAAAAGCAAGGGCAATTACTATTCCGACAACAAAAAGAAGAGTGATAATAAACTGGGGGATTTTTTCAACTTCAACGCTTGCAATCGCTCCCTTAGGAGGGGCAAGGTCAATTTTCGTTTGAGCAAAAACAGCAACTGTGACTGATAAAGACGAAATTGTTCCTAAAATAAAGCCTAAACCTTTTTTCATTAAATCAATAATATGTCGATTAAATTAATTTGTCAAGTACTCTTTTTACGGGAGAGGGTTTTTACTTCCAGTGCCGCCGACTGCAACGCCAAAAATTAAATCAATTACAACTCGAACAATGAAAAAAGAGAGGGTTATAACGATAAGACCTATTATTGAGTAGATGAGTCTGTTTCTGGCAGATTGGATTTTTTGTTTATCTCCGCCCGAGATAACCCATTGAATGCCGGCAAGTATTATAAATGCCAGGGCTGCGACTGTTGCCAAAGCGAATAAGATATTTAAAGCAACTTGGATAATGCCTACTCCGCTTGTACCAAATCCTCCGCTTGGTATCCCTGAAAGAGAGGGAATAGGGGTTTCGTTTATTGATAAGGCTAATTGTTTCATTATTAAGGGCCTCCTATACGTGCATTTGACGGTTGCGTTGTTGATGCCCCAAACCCGGGTATGCGCAAAATGTCATAACCAATTATTTGTAAAATAACAAGGGCAAAAATTATAAACAAAAGCCCTACAATTGCCGCGGTAAGCTGTTCCCTTGCTCCCTTAAGCGCTTCCGGATTGCCTTGCGATGCTAATATTTTGTAGCCGGAAATAATTATCAGCAAAAGCGCAATTCCTCCGGAAATACTAAGAATGAGTCCAAATACTGATTTAATAAGACTTTGGGGATCGGTTCCGATAGGACCAAGAGCTGTATCAACTATCGTACATTTGCCGCTTACGTTTGCTTCGGCTTTGCATGGAGTTGGCGGAATGGGATTGTCCGGATTACCACTTCCACCTAGCGCTCCTCCGGCCGGGTCAACGTAGAAAGTGCCATAGCATGCTTGGTTTTCGGCGTTTATAAATAAGAATCCCCCGCCGCACTTATCGTGAACTTGGATATAGTATTTACCTGTTGTCAGATATCCAAAACCAAATCCGCTTGGGTCAGTCAGATTATTTTTTGTTATACACCCGTCCCATACGCTCCTACCGTCATTGTTGTTTAACCTTATGTACGTATGATATTTCGCATCTCCTGCGTCCGAAAACAAACTGCCTTGCAAATTAGTTATTTTAGCCGCTATGTAATCGGAGGGTTTAGGATTAAACGGATTTGGTTTTGTAAATTCAAGCGAGCAATAACCTCCTCCTGTTCCCGTTCCCGAGGCGTTTCCAACCTGAAAAGTTGTAGAGCAAACAGCCAAGGAGGCTCTTGTGTCCGCAACGCCGACAGAATATTTTTCATCAGAAAGACTGCTAAACAGGTTAAAAACAATATTGTTCAAATTCCCTTGACTATCCGGCTGGGCGGTTCTATTTGGACAACGTCCCTGATAACATGCGTTGCCTCCCGAGATTGTAATTTTATAGGTTGCGTTAGGAGCAAAATTTCCTTGTCCTTGAATACTTTTTATAGTTATGGAGTTTGTTTTGCTTCCAAGCGTACTCTGATCAAAAATAAACGTGCATGTTGCGGCTTCCGACTTTTGGCTGAAAATAAAAGAAAAAACTATTAGAAGCAGTAATAGGTTAATGGTATAGAAAAAAAACCTTCTCACACTTTTATCGTACCCTAAAAATTAAACAAAATGCAAGCCCTGTTCCTTCGGGAAATTGACTAATTACCATTTACTATTTACGAAATGGTCAATAGTATATAATAAATTGTAAATATTTACGCAGTAAATTTAAATCCTCGGCCTTTTACGGTTTGGATGTGGGTTGGGTTATTGGGGTCGGTTTCTATTTTTTTCCTAAGCCTAAAAATTAGCTGATCCAAGGCTTGGTCTGTAACCCCTGCGGTTGAGCGCATATCTTTCCAAACTGTTTGAATAATTTCCTCTCTTGGTATAATTTTTTCCTGATTAAGGATTAAAAATGTCAAGAGTTTAAATTCGGAAGACGTTAGCTTGTCCGAAATAACCAAATCTCCCTTTTTAATTTCGTTGGAATTTTGATCAAAAACAATTTTTTCATTTTCCGCCGAAAGCTTGTTTTTTTCTAAAGCATAGTCTGTTAAAAGCGGGATTGTTAAGGTATTATTTTTAATAAGCCCTATGTTTTCCAAATAAGAAACATCATGTTTTGTAAAATCAAGTAAAGACAAAACGCTTTGTTCGGAAGGACTTAGGCAGTTCCAAATGCCAAAAAGAGCGCTTCGCACAGGCTTTTGTTTAAGAAAAAACTCACTAATTTCCGAACTAATGTCTAAGGGTTGATTGCTAGTTGCCACGTCAAACGTGGCTGCGGCTAACATCGCTTCCAAGCAATGCCTGGTTAAATTCCCATGTCCTCCGGTTAACGCCATTATCTTATCAAGCATTTTTTTGTCGATTTTTTTACCCGTTACTTTTTCAAGATAGGAAATTCTAAAATCAAGTCCGGGCTGGTCTTTGATGGGTAAATAGACAATTTTTCCTGCCATAAATTCATAAAAATCCCCAAAGAATACGGGCTCAAAAATATCCTCCAAAAGTCTGGTTGTAGAAAAGACAACGGAAAAACGGTATTTTGCCCTATTTCTTAAAATTCTTAAGTTGGCAAAAAAATCAGCGGTTAAAACCGGAACGTATTCTTCAAACCTGTCTAAAAGCAAAACAATTGTTAATTCTTTTTCCAAAGCCAGGTAATCAATGGTTTTTTTTAAACCCTGAAATAAAATTAGTTCATCATTAAGCCCAACGCTTTCTTTAAAAATTGTATTAACAGCATCGTATTCGTTTTCCATTTTTCTTTCTCTTAATGAGTCTAAAAGCCCTAAGAATATGAATTTAGTTGCGTCAAAAAGCGGTTTTTTTCTTACTTCGGAAAAGTTTAAAAGCACAAAGTGAAACCATTTTTGCTTTTCTCCCAGGTGTTTTAAGCGGACGTTTCGGTTGTAAGACAAAAGTCCCAGAAGGTTAGACCGGCCTACTCCGGGAACCCCGATTAACTGGCAGGAGTTGCCCTCTTTTACAAAAGAGAGGATTTTCTCAATTTCATCAAATCTTGTGCTTTCGGGATACAAGGATTCAAAATGCTCGAACTGCGTATTTACGATTGACGATTTACTATTGACCATTTTCGATACCCTTTCTTGTGGTTTTTACAGAGCTTATGAAAATTTTCAATATCTGTTTATTTTCATCAAGAAGGGAGATTATGTTTTCTGCAAACCGAGGGTTTGTTTTTAAAATCATATCTAGCCAATAAAGAGTTTCGTTTGCTTCTTTTCTGCATATGCTTAGACAGTGTAGGAATTCTTGTTTTGTTTGTCCATATATTGCTTCTGCGTAATTTGCACCGATAGACGAAGAAGATCTTATTATTTGTTTTCCAAAAACTATATTTTCTTCGGTTTTTGGCAGAGATTTAATCAATTGAATGACCTGAAAGCAAAATTCTTTCAAGCGAATTTCTAATTCTTCTTTCTGTCCGTTAATTTGCGTCATCTTTAAATTGTAAATCATAAATGGTAATTAGTAAATAAAAATCCTGTCAGATTTTTGTAAGGTTAATATCAAGCAGTTCGGCTTCGCTCACTGTAAACTGCAGGCATATGAAAGAGCAAGCACAAAGAGCTATCGATTTGACAGCTCAACCTAATCCTTCTAAACTGAAAGGAAGAGGAGATATTTTTATGGCTGAAGGCGGAGAGGGTCCAAAATCAGATTTAAGAGGGGCTAAATTTAGAGAGGGATTAAGAAACTCTCGTCTTGGAGAAGTACTTCATGTGCGAAGATCTCCACAGGGAAGAACCGAAGCTGGGAATCGTGCTGATGATGAAGGGACTAATGCGCCCGAAGCACCCGCTACTCCTCCTGGAGGTAATGACGGAGGGAGCAGGGATCGGTCTGCTCCGCCAAGCGGGACGCCGGGACCCGACAATGATGCCTCAAACAATACTGGGGAAACGAGTCTCTCCAGAGAAAGCCTAAGAGAAGCCATCACCCGTCCTGATTTTAGGGCTATTCTTCAACCCGATATGGAAGCTGAAGAATTATATAAAGCTTTAAACAATCGATATCAAGCTGTTTTACAAGATCTAACACGACGAATAGGAGAAGTGTCCTCGGAAACCACAGGGGATCCGGAACGATCTACGTTAAATAATGAATTAAAAACATTAACAACTGAATACAATCTCATTAAACAGTTTCTGATGATAACAGCTCCTGCTCACGAGCGAGGAATAGACGAGGGAACCAGCAGGGAACTAGATGAGATCGAGTCTTTGTCCAATAATGACCTGGAGAAAAATAAAAGAATAAGGAAATTTATGAAAGAGTATGTGAAACATAATTCTCCGGAGGACGAACCACTGCCCGATCGAGTCTTAAAATTAATTGCCCAAGATGAGGCAGCAACCGATGAATTCATAACCAGACTTATTGTTTCAGAATTAGAGAATGAGCCATGGCAAATAAAAGGATTTTATGGAAATATTAATTTTGAAAAGTTTATGAGGATAACGCGCGGTATCATTACGGGAGACAGAAGAGAGCGATTAATAAGCCTAATAGATGCCAACAGCGCATTTCATAACATGAACTATATCATGAAAAGAAATTTTGAACAATTTTCACAACAAAGCGAAGCGATTCTTCCCCAACAACTAGTGGTTTTATCAAACGTCCCTGGAGTAGCTGATGCCATAAGTCTATACGAAGAACTTTATGCAACTGTCCGCTCAAGAAACACAAGGATTACAGAGAAATCAGCTTTGGAGATAGATAAAGACGTTCAAAGAGAATTAAGCGCACAAGCATTACTAGTAGATAGGGAAGAAAAGCCGATTATGCCGGGTATAGCCGGAGGTAAAATGGAAGAGTGGGAGGTTTTCAGAGCATATATTTATGCACGAAACTATTTTAGAATTGTGGATAGGGCCGCAGAGCACATAACTCTTTCAGAATTGGCTGATAAAGGAGATCCTGCTTTATATGTTTCATCTCCTCAAGTAAAACTTACGCAGATTCTTAACGTGCTTAAGTTTGTTGGTTTTAGATTTAGGCCCGAAACGCCAATGGGAGGCCCAGAGCTTTTGGATAGAACCCTTGCAAATAATACAAAAGAAAGAAAAAAACGGGGCGTGAGAATGAAGACACTTCAGGGGACTGATGTTGACATGCGGGAATTTCAGAGCATAATCGCAGCTCGTGGTGTTTTCGCAACATGGAGAAACTCAATAGCTTTGGGCGGGATGAGATTCGTAGAAGATGATGGAAGAGTTACAAACGCAGTGCAATTTTTCTTAGACCATAGGCAAGAGATTGAGGGGCTCAAAAAAAGATCCAGCGGCTCTAAAAAATTATCTGATGCAGAGAAACAAAAGTTGAAAGACGATACAGCAATACTCTTTGCACCTCTTTTAAAAAACGCTTCGACTAGCCTTGGCCTTCTTGTCTCACCCTCAGGTCTTAACGTAACCACGGAGTTTAAAGAACTGGTTTGGGAAAAAATCGCAAATTTAGATCCATTAGTGACAGCTTCTTTGTTGACGCGTCTTGAGATGGATATAGGAGAGGGTGAAAACCCGCCGGAAATCCAAATACAAGCCCTGGAGGACATTCTTCTTAGTGTCTGGGGGACAGCTGACGAGAAAAAAGTTATGTGGGGAACAGGGAAAGGTACTGATAGAGCCATAGAAGGTATGGATACAAAAGATTTAAGTATTAGAGAGTTAAGAAGAAGAATTGGAGAGTATTTAGATATACCAGATAGCGCAAAACCAGAGGGGCTTCCAAAAGAGGTTGATGACATGAGAATGGAATTGGGTAGAAAAGAAGAAGTGTTAAAAAAGATTCTTGAGAGCGATAAATGGCAAGTATTAACACACAAATTAAGAACCGCTCACAGGCTTAGAATGGGCGAAGAAGAAGAGAGAATTAAAGAGAGACAGAAAAACGAGACAGAGGAAGATTTTAAAGCAAGAATTAGTACGGGGCCAAAAGCTCTTGATGATTTTTTAACAGGGGATTTGGAATTAACAGATGATGAAAAAAAAGTTCTTGACGCAATAACAGGTAATGGAAAAGAAATGGTAGGAGATTTGGCAAGAATTAAGCAGAGTCACGCTTGGTTTTTGGACGACGTGCCAATTAAAACATTAGACTGGATGAATCTTGGACAAGTCTTCGATAGAAAAACTGCAGACGAGGCAAATTTTAGTAAGGCCGCAGGAGCACAGCTTAAAATAATAAGTAATCCCTTTGGTCGTTCTCCGGAAGATATTTTGAAAGACTTTACGGAATCAATCAATGCCGCAAGCATGGTGTTAGGCAGAGAATCTGCGCAAGATAATCAACAACCGTTGCTTGAAGCTTACCTTGAGATGATTTATGAAAAACCTAAGTTCAGACAGATTATTATAGAAGCAGTTGCTCATGCGGCACATCATCCAACCTCTAGGGCTCAAGAGATTGCGGGAATGGACGCGCCCGCAGTTGCCGAAGACGGCATGCTTACCATACTAGAGCATGCGTTAAGAGACGGAATAGTCAGAAAAGAAGTTAAAGATGCAAAAGGCAACGTGCAATGGGATGGGACATTCGAAAAACTTCAGGTAAAATTTGATGCGACTCGACTCGATGTTTTTTGGCGTAAGATTAAAGACTTTGGTCCTCTTGGAATAATTGCCTTCTTAATACAATTCTTTAACAGTATCGGGAAAAATAAATAAAGGGAGATCAACTTCTAAATAAACGCTGCATAATTCTTCCTCCCCTACCCACTGCCGTTTTTTCGCCTGAAATGTTAAAAGTTGCTGCAGTAACGAGTCCGGCTGTAGTGCTTGCGGTTCTTGACGGAACTCCGGCTCCAACTCCAACTGCCTGGCCTATTGGGCCAAGGTCGATCTTGGGAGATTTAAAAGCGGCCTTGGTTGTTTTAACAATGTGAGGAGTTACGAATATAAGCCCCAAAGCGATTAATGCTGCAAACGGACTGGTGCCGGTGCCTTGAGGATTCCCAAGAAGCGGAGGAACAAAATTGTTCGGCGAATAACTTGTCCCAAAAGCGTCTATAAGTATTCTTCCTATTAAAAACATTGCTATTGCCGCCGGGAAAGCGGCCAGGTTGCCAAGCATTTCTCTAAGCCAAGATCCAAATCCCAATGATTGTCCTCCGGGGATAAGTCCTGTGACAATCCAAAAAGGAGCAAAAATTACACCTACGAGTATCATTATATATGCTTCCAAAAGTGCAAACCACAATTTAAACAGTGACCACAAGATTGCAATTAAAATAATAAAGAATGCAAGTATTCCGCCTATTATACTTAGTAATCCTCCTATTACAGCTCCTAAAAGAGAGCCAATAGGATTTGTAACAAGATCGACAAGTGCATTGCCTGCGGTAGTTGTCGCCGCCCCGCTGCCTGAAAATAGACTGCCTATAATACTTGCGATTGAGCCTGCTCCGCCAGCTGCAACCCCCAGCAAGCCTCCGTTGAAAACATCATTCGAGTTGGCAAAATTAAGGGTTGTATTGTTTAAATTACTTGTTATACCGCCTGCCGTAGCTGTTGTCTTAGGGTCAGCTCCTAGAAGTACGTTTATAAAAAGGTAAACCGCAATCCACATAACGTCTATTAAAAATCCTGCAATCGCAAAAGAAAAAGTAACCAAAAGAATTCCAATAATAAGTTTGGGGATTTGGTTTTGCACTGTCATTACGGTTCTTGGGTCAATTCTAACCCTAAACATGATTGCAATACCGATTATTACAAATACAAGTACAAATAAAAGGTAAACGATATTTCTTGAAGCAGACCAAACTTTCACAATCGGATTTAAGGAATCAATTCCGCTTTTGCCCTCCGCATAGGTTTGTTTGGTAAAGCCGAAGCCATTCGACATATAGGCAATAAAGTCACTGGTATGGATAGGCGGAGCAAGCGTCATGGTAATTAAATTTCCCATTAAGCCTATTGCGCCGCCGCCGTTTTCCACAAATCCAATTTTCCCTGTTTTCTGGTCAACTCCAAGGCATTTTGCCGAAGGATTGGTCGGGTCAATTCCTGCCAATTGGCAAGTCATTGCCGACATAACCTCTATCATTACGTTTTGCGTCCAGTTATGAAGATTATTTGGGACATCCGGATTTGTGTTGGGCGCGGCGTAAGAATTAATTGGTTGAGATTGTGGTTGCTGTATCTGTGTCTGGGCGAAAACGGGAGATTTTAAAACAAAAAACAGCGAAAAAAATACAAGAAAAACAAAAATTGTGGATTTAAACAACGACCCCACTTCGCCAAGGCTTCGAGGGGCAAAGGCAGCTAGTTTCATTCTAAATATAGTTTGTCCTATTTTTTTATGGATGTCAACCCCGATATTCCCGATTTAATCGGGATTCTAATCGGGGTCAAGTTTGTTAAAAAACTTAAATTGAAGTAAAATAGTAGGCGTATAATGCTCTCGTAGCTCAGCCGGATAGAGCGCGACGTTGCGGACGTCGAGGCCGAAGGTTCGAATCCTTTCGAGAGCGCAAAACGGAGAGGTCGCATAGTTGGTCTAGTGCGGCGGTTTCGTCAGCCCGAGGCTGATCCGCCTTGGGCGGAAAAACTAATATGCATTATGTTTATATCTTGCAAAATACTGAAGGAAAACTTTATAAAGGATACACATCAGATTTAAAAAAGAGAATTAAAGAACATAATTCTGGTAAAATTAGATCGACAAAAAAACAGCTGCCATGGAAACTGATTTATTATGAAGCTTTTATCTCAAAAACAGCTGCCAGGAAAGAAGAATTATTTTTAAAATCAGGGAAAGGTAGAGAAAGAGTTAAGTTTTTACTGAAATAATTTTTGGAGGGTTGGCCGAGTGGCTTAAGGCGCGAGTTTCGAAAACTCGTGGGAGTAATCCCTCATAGGTTCAAATCCTATACCCTCCGCCAAGTCAAACTTGGCTGGTACGTTTGACGTGCCGCATGACCAAATTTATTCTAAATATGAAATTTGAATTTTCAGCAGGTGGAATAGTATATAAACAAACTGCGGGCAAACTATATGTTTTAGTTTGCCAACATTCCCAACATCACGGTTGGGTTTTTCCAAAAGGGTTAATTGGTGATCATGTTGAAAACGAAGGTAAAGAAGAAACGGCAATAAGGGAAGTTGAAGAAGAAACCGGAGTGCTTGGAAAAATTATAAAGCCGTTGGGACCTGCTGATTATTGGTATGTTTTTGAAGGCGAAAAAATAAAGAAAACAGTTTATTATTATTTAATGGGTGTCGTTTCCGAAGATATATCAAAACATGACAAGGAAATGGAAAATGTAGAATGGTTAGAGGCTGAAAACGTTGAAAGTCGCTTAACCTATCCGTCTGAAAAAAAAGTTTGGCAAGAGGCACGTAAATTGTTATAAAATACATGAGCCGAGGAGAGGTCGCATAGAGGCCTAGTGCGTTCGCTTGGAAAGCGGATGTTGTCGTAAGATAACCGCGGGTTCGAATCCCGCCCTCTCCGCCAAGTCAAACTTGGCTGGCACGTTCGACGTGCCGCATTACGCATTTTCCAGAGGAAAGTTTTTAGACAGCCAGTCGGCGGATTTGTCCACAAATGTCGGCTTAATGTATTCTCTGTAGGGAAGATATGGTAAAAGAACCGACTTTACGTGTTCTTCGCCAATGCTCCCCAGCGTTATGGTTAGCTCTCCCGGAATAAAAGCATGGGTCCTGATATGTAAAACATCAATGCCGTTTCTTTTTTTAAAGTAAAAATCGTAAAGCTCCTGCCAAAGATAGAAATGATCCTCTACGGTTATTCCTTCGGTGCTAAGCCTGTAATGAAAATCCCTTGGCGGAACAATGGCCAGAGCAAAAGCCACAAAAACTAGAGACAAAACCACGAGCATAAGCATATATTGGGAAAAAAGAAAAAGAATTACTTCGACAAAAAGCATAATCAAAAGACTGGTTAAATAATACTGCTTTGTCCTTTTTCTAAACGGTCTTCCGGGAGCGGTCCAGGCAAGAAGAGTTTTAACTTCGTTTGGAACGTGGTTTTGCAAAAAATCAGGAGCTCCGGTCGCCGGCGCGCTTACAGGAGCTTTTACTTTCGCCGAGTCTGACTCGGCTTTGTTCAATTTTTGAGCAGCCATAGTTTTACTGTAAAGCAAATAAATATTTTAGTCAACCCCACTTCGCTAAAGCTTCGAAGGGTAAAGAAGGTTTCAGTTGTTCAAGGGAGGCTATTTTGCTATACTTACGAATATGGAGAGGTCGTTCCGGTCGCGGGACTAATCTCCTCAATGCATTCGGAGAGGTCGCATAGCGGACTAGTGCAATGGTCTTGAAAACCATCGTGGCAGCAATGCTACCGTGGGTTCGAATCCCACCCTCTCCGCCAAGTCTGACTTGGCTCCGCATGCATCATCTTACACTTTTAATAAATACCCAACGATTACGCCAACAGTGGTTGCAATAGAACCGATTATAAAAAGTTCAATTGCGCTTCGAAGAGGTCTGTGTTCAACAAGGTAACCTTTTATGTAGCCAATAATAAAAAGTCCAACAAACGCAGAAACAATAGCAAAAACTCTTGCAATTGGCTGGTCAAACACTAGTATTGGAACAAT
>CAYIOB010000021.1:0-11428 GCA_964364925.1 uncultured Gammaproteobacteria bacterium | reverse complement strand
AAACATAACCACAACCATAAGAATTATTACTATGACAGGATACATAAGCGCGGATTTTATCGTGCCTTTTAGCTTTGCCTCTTTTTCAAGATTATCGGCAAGTCTCGAGAGAACCTTGTCCAGGAGTCCGGACGCTTCTCCCGCTTTAATAAGGGAAACATAGATAGTCGAAAAAACAGCCGGATATTTTGCTATTGAAGAGGAAAAAGGCTTACCCTCTTCAACATCGTTAATAATACTGTTTACTACTTCCTGCATGGCTGCGCTTTGCACTTGATCTTTTAAAATTGCTAAGGCCCGCATTAGCGTAAGACCGGAAGAAAGCATTGAGGAAAGCTGTCTTGTAAAAATGATTAGGTCTGTGGACTTTACTTTGCTAAACATCGGCAAAAGCTTAGATATGGGGTTTTCCTGTTCTTTTAGAATATGAATAGGCATCAGTTCTTTACTTCGAAGATATAAAGCCGCAGCGTTTATATCGTTAGCGTCAATTAAACCCTGTTCTATTTTACCCGTCTTTGTTGCGGCTTTATAACGAAGTTTCATAATTTAACCGACCAGACGCAGCAGGTCATCGGGACGCAAAGAATAGCTTTTCGCCATCTCAAGACTGACACTACCTGATAAAACCAGAGACGCAAGCGAAGACTCCAGAGTAATCATTCCGGCGTCTTGAGAAGTTTGAATAATCGAATCTATAAGATGCGTTTTCCCTTCTCTTATGGTACTGGCTATTGCGGAGCTTCCAAGTAAAATCTCAACCGCCGGTATTCTTCCGCCGTTTATCTGAGGCAAAAGTCTTTGTGAGACTATACCTTTAAGAGTTGAGGCAAGCTGAGTTTTTATCTGGTCCTGCTGAGTTGAAGGAAAAGAATCTATAATTCTGTCTACTGTTTGCGCGGCAGAATTTGTGTGCAGTGTTGAAAACACCAAATGCCCTGTTTCCGCAATTGTTATTGCCGCGGTAATTGTCTCGGGATCTCTCATCTCTCCAACCAAAACAACGTCCGGGTCTTCTCTAAGAGCCGACCTTAAAGCCGTTGACCACGAATGGGTGTCAATGTCCATTTCTCTCTGGGAAATTATGCTTTTTCCGGCAGGATAAACGTATTCAATAGGATCTTCTATGGTTAGGATATGAGCCGACCTTTTAAGATTTATTTCGTTGATAATTGCGGCTAGGGTTGTTGATTTTCCATGACCCGTTGGTCCGGCAATCAAAATAAATCCCTGTTTCAAATCCGCAAAAAAATGAAGTATCTTTGGTAAGTTAAGTTCCTCAATTGTTCTAACGCTTGGCACAAGAAAGCGTAACGCGGCACTTAAGAAACCCCTTTGATAATAAACATTTACCCGGAATCTGCCCAAATTTCCGTAATCTCCTCCGCCAAACCCAAAAGAAAAATCAAGCTCTTTATTGTTTACGACAAGTTCTTTCTGCTGGGGTGTAAGCAGAGAAAAAATCATGTTTTCTACAACCTCATGAGTCAATGCGGCATAATTTGAAATATATCTCAGAGACCCGTCTATTCTAATAACAGGCGGTATACCCGGTAAAATGTGCAAATCAGACGCATTATTTTTTATTGTTAAATTCAATAGTTCGTTAATATCCATAAATTCGCTATTTATAATTTACCATATACTATTTACCATTTTTCTATTAATCGGTAATCGTCAATAGTCAATCGTAAATGGTCACTAAGGTTATTCCTGTGCTACTCTCAAAACCTCTTCGACCGTTGTTATGCCCTGAAGTACTTTAATATAACCATCCTGTTTCATTGTAATCATTCCCTCGGAAATTGCCTCTTTTTCTATTGTACTACTATCAGGATTTGATAATACAAGTGCCGAGATTTTATCACCAACGGGAAGCGTCTCGAAAATTCCTATCCTTCCCAAGTAACCGGAGTCTCCGCAATCTTCACAGCCTTTTCCTTTATAAAGCTTTAATTCACCGTTTTGGGCAGGAAAAAGATTGCCTAAAACAGCTTTCATTTCCGTAACTATCTGGGGAAGGGGAGCGTAACTAACCTTACAATGACTGCAAATTTTTCTGACAATTCTTTGTCCTAAAATGGCCGTCATTGTGGAAGCCAACAAAAATCTTTCCGCTTTTAAATCCACAAGGCGGGGCAAAGCTCCCGCAGCGTTTGAGGTATGAAGGGTTGAAAAAACCAAGTGCCCTGTAAGAGCAGCCTGAATAGCCAATTCCGTAGTTTCCTGATCGCGGATCTCTCCGACCAGAATAATATTCGGATCTTGTCTAAGAAACGACCTAAGGCCGGTTGCAAAAGTAAGGCCTACGGCAGGGTTTATCTGCACCTGATTAATTCCCGGCATTTGATACTCAACCGGATCCTCCAAAGTCATAATATTTACTCTTGTCGTATTAAGTTTGTTTAAAACCGAGTAAAGAGTTGTGGTTTTACCAGATCCGGTAGGCCCTACAACCGTAATAATTCCGTGAGGTCTTAGCATTGCGGTTTCAAGATTTTTTAGTGAAACACCGGTTAAACCTAACTCCTGAAGCGAAGGCACGCCGCCTGATTTCCGCAAAAGCCTCATAACTATTTTTTCACCAAAAACCGTGGGGAGAACCGAGATACGAAGGTCAACCTCTTTGTCTTCGACTCTAAAATTAAAACGGCCGTCTTGGGGAGTACGATGTTCGTCTATTTTCATTTCTGACAAAATTTTTATTCTTGAAAGGACTGATTCCTGAACACTTTTGGGAAGACTTAGTCTGTCGTATAAAATTCCGTCAATTCTGTAACGCACCCTAACCCTGTCTTCCTGAGGCTCAATATGAACATCGGATGCTCTGCTGGTTACCGCATATTCAAGAATTGTCGAAACAATTTTGGCAACCGGAGCCGATTTTATAATTAGCGCTATATCTTTGCTGTCAACTGTTTTGATTTTATTGTATTCCTCCGTTTCCTTTATTGCTTCTCCAACCTGTCCGACTATTTCCTGTCTGTATTGCTGATTAATTGCGCGGGCTACGTCCGCTGGACCGGCCGCAAAAGATTTTACCGTAAGTCCTGTTTTCTGGCGGACAAAAGAAAGAGCATCCAAGTCTACGGGATTACCCATTGCAATGGAAAGAGTTTTTATTTTATCGTCGTACATAAACGGCACTACGGAAAATCTTTCGGCAACTGCTCTTGGAACAAATGCTAAAGCCTGCGGAGAAAAAGACGTGCTTTCCAAATCTATAAACGGAATTCCCAAAAGTTTTGCTTTCGCTTCCGTTAGATTTTGTTCGCTAACATAATTAGAGGAGGTTAGAATTGACTCGTCCGAAACATTTTGAGTTGCGCTTTTTACTCTTACATCGTTATACTGCTCCTGAGTTAACAGGTGCTGTGCGAGTAAAATATCGCTTAATGTTTGATTTTTTGCAGGAGTTTGTGAATCACTGGGCATTACTATTATAGTAATTAAAATTGAGCTATAATGTCAAGGAAATTATTATCAATAAATTGACTATAGACACTGGAAATTAGAAATTAGATTTTGAAATTGGAAATTAGAAGATAGAAATCAAACTTCCATCTTCAAACCTCAAATTCAAGCTTCAAGTTTCTAGAATCCAGTATCAAATAAGACTATGCAGAGTTTTTTAATAATCGGCAAACCAATAGAAAAAGCAAAAAATTACGCTTTTGATTTTTGTTTTAAAAACAAGATAGATAAACTTGATATAAGTCTTATTGAATCCGAAAAAGCAGTGGGAATTGCGCAAGTCAGGGATTTTCAAAAAAGAATTTTTTTAAAACCCTATAAAAGCGACCAAAAAGCAGTAATTCTGGAAGCCAGTAATGGATTAACGCTTGAATCACAAAACGCGTTATTGAAAGTTTTGGAAGAGCCGCCAAAGAATACTATTATAATACTACTTGTAGAATCAGACGAATCTGTTCTGCCGACTATCCTTTCCAGATGTAAAATTATTTCCCTTGATAAAGATAATGTTGAGCAAAAAGATTTAGCGGAATACGAAAAAATCTTGCTGTCTTTAAAAAACGCAGGGGTGGGGGATAGATTAAGATTAGCTCAAGACAAATCGAAAGATAAAGAAACTGCTTTGCGGTTTGTTGAAGGATTGATATTATCAGCCGAAAATATTTTGAAAACTTCACCGAGCAACGAATCGGCCGGCGCTATAAAACTTATGCAGAAAACCTACACGGAAATAAAATCAACAAACTCAAATTTACGTCTGGCAATAGAAAATTTGGTTTTGAGCGTAAAAATGATATAATCCTTTCTGTTCCATTATGGAAAGAGAACGTTATTTTCAAAAAGATAATTCGCTTGCGGATACGGTAGGGCTTCTTGGCATTGGATTTCCACTAGGATTTTTTTCGGCAACAAAAGAATACCTTGCTAAGAAAGACTTAGACCGTATTCTCTCAAGCCGAATTGCAAGAGCCGCACGACAATCCAAAGCAACAGAATTAAAAGAAAAACCATCTCGCTAAGCCCTCCGGAAAATTTGGTTTTGACTGGCTTCTTGTTCAAAATCTGATAAAATACAAACATGGAAACGCCTACGGGGGAACACACCAGACTAGGCCCAATTGATCTAATGAAAATAAGAATAGATAGGAGAGTAGAAAGAACTCTTGCTAATCCAAACTTAACGCGCGAACAAACGCAAGAACTTCTCATGCTGGCTAATCTTACAAAACTTGCTTTGAAATTAAGATGTTTATTTCCAGCAGTACGTTTTGGCCAACAGCTCGTTGAATTATCCGATCCCCTAATGATCCCTGAAGAAACTATCACAAAACAAGAATAACAGCGGAAAATTTGGTTTGACTACATTTTTCAAAGTGCTATAATCCGCTTCATATATGCAAACACCAGAAACATTACGCGGACAAAGCGAAACTGCGCCCGCAAGAGAACTTACACCCAGGGAAAAAGCACATAGAGCTTGGAGAAGACTCGCACAAACAATAACAGACAGAGCTCATATCGAAAACATTTCCCTTGATCAGTTCGCCATCAGGTTAGCCATTGATGTTGACGGAGAAGGAGAGGAATGTGCAGATTATCATGTTTTCGTAAATTCGCCGTTCCTTGACTCAAGGGGAAACATAGAAACAATTTCGCTGGGATTATACCAAGACGGAGAACATGTTCAGCATTGGATTACAAAAATAACCTGGAAACAAGGAAAATCCGGACAAGTAAAAATAAAAACTACTCCCCTAGATGAAGCTGCTAGATTTTTTGACCTGGAAGAAATAGCAAGGTATACCGAAAACGGTATTAACAACTTACTTCCCGGATTAGAATACAGCGGACTGCAGGCAAACGGAATTTTTCCTCTCCCTAGTTCTTTCCGGTTTGAGACTCATTAGCTACATTAAAAAGAATTAAAATAACTCCGGTCGAAGATGCCCCGAGGGATAAAAATTTGCTTTTGAACTAGCAGTATAATTTACCCGCTATTTTTTGTATCGGAGGAATTTTGCCTTGCATGGCCACGTTTTGGAACAAATTTCTTCCACCATCGCATAGCCCAGCTATCCGACAGCTCATCCGAAATTATAATTTCCGTATGGGGACTGTGCTCTTCTTCGATAAAGACGCTTCCTCTGGCAACCAGATCATTTGCGGCAAGTTCCAAATTTCTAGCCCTTATCCTTCCTCCCATATCTGCGTAAGACTCTTGGGCAATACCGTTTCTTTCAAGAATTAGCCCGTCCAACGATTCCTCCAATTTACTTCTCATAAGATCGGCTTCTGCCGCTGTTTTAGGGGTAAATTCAAATCCCGGGGAATGAATTATCCACTCCAGGTCATAAAGTCTTGTTCTTATTACTCTTTCTGCTATAAAAGCGTGGAACAAGACGGAATCAAGGCCTGTGATGCCTAAAATTTCCACCAATCGGTGCTCCTGCATTATATTCCGAGCCTTAGCAACCCCCTGTAGCATCTCCAGAGCAGGTTTTTGATTGTCTTTTTTGATTACGTCTTCCAATGTATGTCTTGTTCTTGACCCAATTCTTTCGTTCATTTTCAAGGCTCTACTATACCATATCTAAAAGAGAAATAAAAATTTGGTTTTGAAGTTATTAAAGGGGAAGAGTTTTTCTTTCGAACTTATGACCTTCTCTTGTTATCGTGACTTGATCAACAATATTTGGTCCTTCCGCGATTTGTCCTACGTATCCAATTTGACATATTACAATAGAGTCATCAAATATATCTACGCGTGCTTCTTCGAAAACAACATCTCCCACCAGTGATTCAACCAACAAAGGACTACTGGATAATGGCTTCGCTGAAATAGTTGTGACAGGATTGGAATCATCTGGAAATCCTTCACCAAATCGAACTCTTATTCCCAAAGCATGATTCTCCAAATAAGGTACATCGTAGAAATCCCTATCGTCGAGGCTTGGTTCTCCCCCAATAATATGCGCCATCTGTTCGGCATCTCCAATTCTAACTTCCGCTGCCAAAAGAGTTCTTATGGGTTGTTTTGGCGCAGATTCTTGCGGTGGCCGTTCAGGACTCGGCATAATGGAAGGAATTATAGACGATTAGATTGAAAAGTCAAGCACAACGGGAAAATTTGGTTTTGGGGCCTATATTTGCTATAATACCCTCCATGGCAGCAGAGTTCTTTAGAGATCTTTTAAGAAGGTTACCATTTGAAAATATCCCAAACACTCAAAGATTGTTTGGAGACAGGAGCGGAAGAATTCCGCCGCTTGAAGCACACGTTGACAGATTAATTGGTGAAGCCTCCACTGCGGAAGTATATGGCAAGCACGAGCTAGCAAGACAGATAAGCATAGAGGCCGCAGTTGCAGCTAGAGCTGTTTATGAGGGTATCCCCGTACAAGGAAACACTGCTTACGACAGATTATCAAGAGCTAGGCATGCAGAGGCTGCAGTTACGCGATTTATTATTGGCGGAGCAATTGAAGACGCAAAGCTTTTTGGAGAAAGTGTTTTACTTGACCCTACACTTCCTGCAGTAACAACAAGCAGGATACGTCAAGAGCTTGAAGAATTAGGCAAATGACCCTCGGAAAATTTGGTTTTGAAACCCCCCTTCTCGCTCCGACCCCTGGGGTTGAAAGCTAGTCTTCGAAAACTAACTCCTTTATTCGCGCTGTCTCTTCTTCCGAAATGTCATATTCAGTAAATTGCTTATAATCTTTTGCCGGACTACTGCTAGCAAAGTAACTAAGCATGTATGAAGGGTCTACGAGATCGTCTTTCTTTCTATCAATATAAGCTGAATAGCTTGACCAAGGATAAAGCGCAAGCTCAACCCCAGGGGTTGAAATTGGAATCGGGTTTCGATGTATATAACGGGATACTTGCAGCAGGTATTCATCTGACTCTATTAATTTTGCCTTAAAGCGTCCCTGAAAAAGACTTCCCACCTGCTCGTATTTAATATTAAAATACTTAGCGTAGCTAGTGCCAAGTCTTAGCATAAAAAACGTGATAGGTAAGTCTGTGTCTTGTCTAAGAAGAAAATGAAAATGATTTGGCATTAAACAATAACCCAAAACGGTTACTCCGAATTTATCCTTATACTCTCTCGTTCTTTCCAAAAACCTCTTATAATCTCTGCTCTGAAGGAAAATGTTTTGCTTTCTATTGCCTCTATTGTAGACATGATAATAAGAATTTTTCTGGAAATATCTAGGAGGAGTAGCCATATCTTTAGTAAGACACGAAAGACTTTCAGCGTCAACCCCTGGGGTTGAGCCTCGAAATAAAATTGAATTGAAGTTGAGAGAGCAAATTTGGGCGGGAAAATTTGGGTTTGAAACCTTTTTTTCTCTTGTGCCGACAAGAAGAAGCAGAAACTCCCCGCACCGACCCCTGGGGTTGAGCTTCGAAATAAAATTGAGTTGAAGTTGAGAAAACAAATTTGGGTGGGAAAATTTGGTTTTGAAACGAAATTTGATATAATATCCGAAATTATGAGAGAACGCGCAATAAGATTATCGCTAAGTTTGCCACATGAACTAGCTCAATACGCTAGGGAACGAGCAGAAAAGGACAATACTACGATAAGTTCAGTTGTAGGACAAGCAATAAGGGGTTATAGATCTACAGCAAGACGAGAACAGACCCGCAGGATGTTAGCGCTAAATGAAGGCCTAGATAGAGGTACCACAAGAGACACTGCAGGAATATGAACCCCGGAAAATTTGAGATTAAAATTCTTTTATTTATTCTATAATTCAGTAATAATTTTTATAATCTCATTTAACATTTTATTATTTTTCCTAACCGACTCGAAAAATAATTTACTAAACTTTTTTTCAAAAAATTTTTCATAATCTGATATCTTAATTTCTTTCCTTCGTGGAAAATATTTTTCTTTAAATTTATTCTTACACTCATCTGATTGTCTTAAACCAGTTGGTAATTTATCATTAAGAAATGTTAAAAAAAATCCTTCAACACATGGTTTTGATATAAATAATTTTAGTTTCTGTTTTTTTGCCAAATTTAAACTTGCAGTTGGTATAGGAATATCACCATCAAGTAAAACAAAAGAGTCATCATAAATAGAGGTTGATCTTATGCGTAAAGCTTTTTCAATTATCGTTTCTGGAGACACTCCATGCCAACTAGTAATTTTAGCACTAACACCTGTATTTCTTCCGTAAACTGCTCTAATGTGTTTTAAAAATACCTCTTCGACATCAGCTTCGCCAAAAGCAAAAATAGTTTTATTTGATTTTTTTCCTAAACGATTTATTTTTATTTTTTTCATTTAACATATTAGAAGATATCGTTTTAAACCTCTGGTATTGCTCCATAACTACCAGAGAAGTATTTTGCATAGTAATTATCATCAGGCCTAACTCCTTCAATTTCGTCTAATCTCCATGACTCACTTTCTCCTGTTTCTTCATTTTTTTCCACAAGAGTAATCTGATATTTATCGAGATTGTTTAATACCTCATGATGGTGTGTGGTAAAAAGAAGCTGAGCATTTTTAGGATTTGTATCTTTTGAGATAAACAATTTAACCAATTCTGGTAACATATGGGGATGTAAATCTGAATCAAAGTCATCCAAAACCGCAATTCCACCTAAGTTCAACCTACTCAATACATGAACTAGTGTCTTGTATAATGAAATCGTACCAGCAGATTCGTAATAGTATGGAAATTTTATCGCTTTATTTCTTGATTTATGAGTAAAAAATGGAACGTATCTTTCTTCATTACTCATTTTATCCAATGTGAATTTTTCGACAGAAAAATCAATTAATCCTAGATTGAATTTAGATAAAATTCTACTGGCTACTTCTTTAAGTTTTTTATTCTTTGCATATATTTCAGAAATATCATTCATTGTGTCATGGCTGTGTTTTCCCATTTCTGCAACATTTGCATCTACGTTATACCAATATTCATAAATTTCATTGCTTAGGTCATTATCAAGCTGAGTTGCTGCAGAAATTACAGAAACATTTTTTCGAACTGATTCATAGAACCTAGAAACAAGATTAAACCTTTTATCTGAAATAAATTTGTATTCTTTATTCACAGAATTCCATTTTCTAGTAAAAACAACAGAAAATTTTTTGGTTTTTTTATTATAAATTTTTAAACTTTCAAGTAAAACCATTGTTCGATTTAATTGAACTCTATATAAATAGAGCTTTTTCTTTATCTCAAACTCAACGGTAATCTCAGTATTTTGGTCGTTGATGGGGGTTAATTGAAAATTTTTAAATGGAATTTCTTCATTGGGTCTTAAATCATAAGAAGAACTCGTAATGAAAAAAGAGATAAAAGGAATAACCTTTAGCAAATTGGTTTTACCTGAGGCATTTGGTCCAATTACAGTCATTACCTTAGTAACTCTTTTCCCACAAGCTCCTTCAATATATGCCTTAGTTTCTGGAGCATTTTTATTAACTTCAAAATTAATACCTGAAGTTTTTCTAAATGAATAAAAATTCTTTACTGCAAAATAATGTATCATATATTAATCATTATAACATAATTTATATAAATGTCAAGTATTCAACAAAAATTTGTTGAATACTTGGTTTATTATATAAAATAAGCATGTTTTAAACCAATTACTCATGGAAATCACAATCCTTATTTTTTAATCTATCTACAAACTATCTTAAAATTAACCCCTAGAAATTTACCCTGATATTTGCTAAACTAAGTTGTTATGGCACGTTCGGCAGGCTCAGTATCTGCGAATGATTATTCAGCAGAGCATATTCAAGTCTTGGAAGGCTTGGAACCGGTTAGAAAAAGACCGGGAATGTACATAGGCTCTACCGATATAACAGGCCTCCACGAAAGTTTGCGGGAAGTAATTGACAACTCCGTTGACGAAGCTTTGGGGGGTTTTGCAAAAAATGTCTGGATTGTTCTAAACGACGACGGCTCCGCAACAGTAGCAGATGACGGCAGGGGAATTCCCATTGACATAATGCCTCAATTTAAAAAGAGCGCTTTGGAAGTTGTTATGACAAAGCTCCACGCAGGAGGAAAATTCGGCGGAAGCGCATATAAGATTTCCGGAGGACTGCACGGAGTAGGAGCATCTGTTGTAAACGCGTTGTCCGAATGGCTTTTTGCAGAAATAACAAGGGATGGAAAAATTTACACACAAGAATATTCAAGAGGAAAAGCAAAATCCGAATTAAAAACAGTTACAACTTCAAAACTTAGTCATGATTTTATCCACGGAAGACATTCGGGAACTTTAATTTCCTTCTTACCCGACAAGCAAATTTTCCAGGAAACAAACTTTGATTTTGAAACAATTAAAAAAGCACTTAGAGAAAGAGCGTATTTAGTTCCAAGTTTATATTTTCATTTATACGACCATAGAAAAGACCAGGAAAAAGAAATTAATTTTTACTTTGAAGGCGGAATTACAGCATTGGTTTCTAAAATTAACGAAAACAAAGATCCCTTACACAAAGCAATTACGGTCCACAAAATGGATAAAGAAGTAGACGTAGAAATGGCACTTCAATATAACGGGGGATATTCGGAAAATGTGGAATCTTATGTAAATGTTATTAATACCGTTAACGGCGGAACACATTTAACCGGTTTCCGGATGGCATTAACACGCGCAATTAACGACTACGGCAAGAAAATCGGCAGTTTCAAAGAAGACGAAGAGGGAGTTATGGGCGACGATACAAGAGAAGGATTAACAGCAGTTGTATTTATCAAAATGCCTCAGGACAGAATTCAATTTGAAGGACAGACCAAAGGTAAGCTTGGAAATTCAGAAATTCAACCTCTTACCCAAGCAATTGTGAAAGACGGTTTGGCGACTCATTTTGAAGAAAACCCATCTGACGGGCGGAGAATTCTTGAGAAAGTCTATCTCGCTGCAAAAGCAAGACTTGCTGCAAAAGCTGCGAAAGAAGCAA
>CAYIOB010000020.1:1339-11979 GCA_964364925.1 uncultured Gammaproteobacteria bacterium | reverse complement strand
CTACTTCGCATATCCCTACACTAGCATGTATGTTTCTCTTTTTTAATTCTTCATTAAACCTTTGCTTCCAGCCAGAAGCAAGCTCCGGAGTTGTGTTTGTTAAGAATATCCGGTACTCATCTCCTCCTATTCGGGCAACTACGTCAGCCTCTCTAGAGGCTGTTTTTAGTGCGCTTGCTGCATCTTGTAACATTTTATCTCCCGCATCATGTCCTAAAGTATCATTTATTGTTTTTAAGTCATCTAAATCTACCACTGCTACTGCTGTGGGGGTATTGTCAGCATTAGCTTTTTCTATAGCTTTTTTCACTTGCTTCTCATAGCCCCTTTTGTTTAGTAAGCCGGTCAAAACATCATAATCCGATTCGATTTCGTGGCGTAGTTTGTCTCCCGCTGCATTTATTAACTCCCTGGGCGTTGGTGATGTTCCGCTTTTCTCAAAGATTTTCCTTTTTGCCTCAGGCATTCTTTCTCTAATCTGATGCCTTAAATGCCTAAATGTTTCTTTTGAGGGATGGCTATCAGGTGTTTTACCATTTTCTAGAGCAGTTGAAGTTTCTGGCATTATTTTAATTCCTCCATAATTAGTTTCTTTAAAATTTCTGTATCGATTTTCTTTTTTATTATATACATTACCTGTCCAATCGCAAATTGGATTACCGTATCTTTTCCTTTTTTATAGTCCTGTGCAACTTTTGGGTTATCTGAGAGTACTTTCTTAATTATTTTTTTTAGTTCTTCATTATCAACAGAGTCTGTCTTAATTGCCGTAAATATTTCTTCAACAAGCTTTGCAGGCAGGATATTATTAATATCAATCTTTTTATTAATAATATGATTCGCGATTTGTTTTGGAGTTATATTTACTAGCTGCCCAGCTTTAACTGCTTCTTCAAAGTAGTTTGCAAGTTCAAGGGATCTTATTAACAGCTCATTGTCATATTGAGAGAGTGAATATTCTTTTTGAAATCTCAAAAATTTTGTATTGGGGAGTTCCGGAAGAAATGATTTTAGTTTGCCTATTTCATTTTCAGACCATCTAATTGGAGGAATATCCGGCTCAGGGAAGTATCTATAGTCGGATGCTTCTTCTTTAACCCTTTGCGTAATAGTTGATGAATTTTTTTCAACAAATCCCCTAGTTTCCTGCACCGGAGTTTTTCCATCTTCCAAAATTTCAGTTTGTCTTTTTACCTCATAGTTTATTGCTTTGGTGACAAAACCAAACGAATTTATGTTTTTTACTTCTACCTTATACTTAGGAAGTTCAGTTTCATTTTCTTTTTTTAAAGAAATATTTGGTTCTAATCTCATGTCTCCTTTTTCCATGTCTGCATTTGAGACGTTAAGGTACCTTACTATTTGCTGAAGTTTTTGAAGGTATTCTTTAACTTCATCAGCCGTTTCAAAATCCGGTTCTGTAACAATTTCAACAAGCGGGACCCCTGAACGGTTAAAGTCAATTAGACTTACTTTTTTACCATTCACTGTTTCATGAATTAATTTACCGGTATCTTCTTCCATGTGGACTCTGGTAATTCCAATTCTTTTGCCATTTGATAATTCTATCCAGCCTTTTTGACAAAAAGGCTTATCGTATTGAGAAATCTGGTAACCTTTGGCAAGATCAGGATAAAAATAATTTTTTCTGTCGAATTTACTAAATAGGGGAATGTCACAATTTAAAGCTAGTCCAATCATTACGCACCACTCTATTGCCTTTTTATTCGGAACCGGTAATGCTCCGGGAAGTCCCAAACAAACAGGACAAGTATGGGTATTAGGTTTTTTACCAAAGTAGTCAGCAGAACAAGCACAAAACATTTTGCTGTTTGTTTTTAGCTCTACGTGTACTTCTAAACCAATTACGGGCGTATATTTATTCATGATTTTTAATTACCAATTTCAAATTTTAAATTGTAAATTCGGCCTAAGTTTTCTCCAGTCTTCGTTTTGAGTATTTACTTCATATTGATGCGCAACAGAAAGAATTAACTCCTCGTTAAATTGTGACCCGATTATCTGCATTCCAATCGGAAGACCTGAATTGGAAAACCCTACGGGGATATTTATTCCGCAAAGGCCCGCAATTGAAGATGGTTCAACCAGAACGTCCGCGATTTCCCCAAACATAGACGCATCTTTTGTTGCCCCTACGGGTAATGCAAGGGAAGGGCTTGTGGGAGCAATTATTACGTCAACTTTTTCAAAAGCTTTATTAAAGTCATCGATTATTACAGTCCTTACCTGCTGTGCTTTATTGTAATACTGGTCATAGTATCCTGATGAAAGGGCATACGTGCCAAACATAATTCTTCGTTTTGCCTCATCTTTAAAATAATCACGTCCGTTTCCGTATCTAATTCCATCGTATCGTGCAAGATTTGATGAGACTTCGGATCTTTGAATTATTGTGTAAACATCAATCGCATATTTTGGATCGAATAGTTTGATATTTTCAACTTTTGCACCAAATTTTTCTAATGCTTTAGCAGCCCTTTCAACTGTCTCTTTAACTTCTTTATCAATCCCGTCGATAAAATACTCTCTGGAAATTCCCACTCTCAATTCTTTAATATTTTTATTTAACTTTTGTGAGTAATTCCCTACCGGCAATGGGGAAGTGGTAGCGTCGAAGCCGTCTGCTCCTGCTAAAACTTCTAAAATTAAAGCCGAATCTTCAACTGTTTTTGTAATCGGGCCAGGTGAATCAAGCGAAGAACCCATGGCAATAACTCCGTACCTGCTTACTCTTCCGTAGGTTGGTTTTAGTCCGACAACTCCGCACCAAGAAGCAGGCTGCCTGATTGAGCCGGCTGTTTCCGAACCTATTGCCGCAATACATTGGTTAGCTGCAACCGAGGCCGCAGAACCACCGGAAGAGCCTCCGGGTAAACGATTAGTATCCCAAGGGTTTTTTGTCGGTCCGTAGTCAGACGTTTCCGTAGAAGATCCATGAGCCCAAGCGTCCATATTGGTTTTTCCCAAAAGAACCGCACCTGCATCTTTTAATTTTTTTACAACGGTTGCATCATAAGGGGGAATATAATCGTTTAAAACCTTACTTGAAGCAGTTGTTCTTATTCCAAGAGTGGAAAAATTATCTTTTATAGCTATCGGAATCCCAAGAAGGGGTTTAGCCTCCAAGGCGTCGCCTTGCGAAGCTAATTCAATGTCTGCTTTTTTTGCTAGTTCCAGAGCTTCTTTATCGGTAACCGTGACAAAAGCATTCAATTTTCCTTCAGTTTTTTTGATTTGATCAAGACAAGCTTTGGTTAATTCCAAAGATGAAAAGTCTTTCTTTTTTAATCCTTCTTTTGCCTGTTTAATGTTTAAATTATTTAACTGCATATTAAAAATTTCTAAACTCTCCCACTCGTTTGTTTACGCCAAAGGCTTCTTTTACGAAAAAATCAATTCCATCGCTTTCCAAAACAAAATATCCTGTATTTTCAATAGATCCGTGAGGAAGTTCGTCATATTTTGCAAAGCCTAGGTGGGTTAATAAGGATCTCATTATATTCCCATGACAAACAATAGCAATTGCTTTACCTTGATGCGTAAATACCGCCTCTTTAATAAAGCTTAATAATCTTATTGCTCCTTCTTCCGCACTTTCCATAAGAGGAGTATGTTTATATTTCATCTTGCCTGTTTCGTCTAGGGTTGAGAGATGCTTTAAGATGATATTCATTAATTCATCAAATTCATACTTTTCATTTAATTTATGGTAATCATGAACACTTCTTTCCCTTATAGTATTGTGGTAAACTGGCTTTAGGTTCTTTTCCAATGCAATGATTTCAGCTGTTTCTTTTGTCCTACTTAAATCTGAAGCATAAATAGCAACAAGTTCAACATCTGTTAATTTTTTTGCTAGTTTTTTAGCTTGTGTTTTGCCAATGTCAGTCAGGGGTGATTCTAGCTTGCCATCTATTAAACGTGTTTTGATATCTAAAGAGACATTGAAAGCAGATTCTCCATGCCTGATAACGTAAATTAATGTTTTTTGTTTACTCATTTTCAAAGATTGCGCTAACTTTAAAAAATCCATTATGTGTTGATTTTGCGTTTGATAGCGTTTCGTTTTGGGAAAGCGATGGTTTTACAATATCTTGCCTTGTTACATTTTCAAGTCCTGTAACTTGGCTCGTTGGCTTTGTATTTTTGGTTTCCACCTCGTTAAGGCCTTCAACGTATTCTAGAGTTTCCTGCAGCTGTTTTTCGAATTTTGCTTTTTCGGTTGAGGATAAAGGTAGGTTAGCCAGTTTTGCAATATGAGAAACGTCGATTTTCATCGAGATTATTATATGCCAACAGACAGTCTTTTGGCAATCACTTTCCTCGCGTTTTCGGCAAGTGAATCGTCAAGTTTTTTTAATTCAAAATCTTCTTTATATTTTACTTTTAAAGAAGTTTTTATTAAATAATCTGCAAGTCTTGGATTTTTTGGTAAAATTGGTCCGTGGAAATAAGTTCCAACGCTGTTCTTGTAAATCGCGCCTTCTGCTTTATCGTCTCCGTTATTGCCAAAGCCTTTTATGACTTTTGCTAAAGGTTTAATATTTTTACCTAAGTAAGTTTTTCCGCCGTGGTTTTCAAACCCTATTAAATTACCAAAGCTATCTGAATTAGCAATTAAGTTTCCAATAAGCCTTGTATCTCCTAAATTCTCCGTATATAAATCGAAGATTCCAAGTCCGTTAATAATTTTGCCGTCGGCTTTTTTATAGTAATTGCCTAAAAATTGGTATGCCCCGCAAATGTAAAGACCGGGGATTCCTTTCTCAATCATTTCGGAAAGAGTCTTTGCTTTTTTATGAAGATCATCTGACACAACTTTTTGCTGTTTATCTTGTGCGCCGCCCATTAGCAGCAGGTCGCACGCAGCAAGCAGTTTATGGTCAAACCCCACGTTCATATTTATAACTTTGACCTCAATATCTCTCCACTGACATCTTTTGACAAGGGTTATGATATTTCCGCGGTCTCCATAAATATTCATCAGCTCGGGATATAGCCAGCCGATGGTCAATGATTGATGATTTATGCCCGCCCCGCTTCGCTTGGCGAGGCTGGGGATTGATGATTTATGATTTTGTGTCATAGTATCTTTTTGCCTGTTAATATTTTTCTTGTTTCAAGCATTGCAGAATAAGTGGGTAAAATATATAAAGTTTCTTCAAGAGGTGTTGCTTTAAGCGCTTCGGTCACGGCCACTTTTAAATCAGCGTAGATATTAAAATTATCTATACCCGCGTATTTAAGTCTTAATGCGATGTCATAAACCCTGTCTCCGGAAAGAAAAATACTAGTTTCTTGATCCAGCAAAATTTCAAAATCTATGTCCCAAATCCATGAAACATCCCGTCCGTCAGGAATTTTATCATTAAGAATAATAAGAAGATTCTTGGCATTGAGGTCTTTTATCGTTCTTAAAGATTCGTTAAAGCTTGTAGGATTTTTTGCAAGAAAAAACTTTATTTTTTTATTTTTAACTTGAATTGTTTCCTGTCTTCCGAAAGCAGGTTTAAATTCCCTGAGAGCTTGATCAATATTTTTAATACTCATTCCGTTTTTTATTGCTAAAAGAGAAGCAGCTATTGTGTTATATCGATTATAGATTCCGTCAAGAGGATAAAAATTTGATTTAGACAATTCCAATTGAGGTCTTTTTAAACCACAGTTTAGACATGACCAGTTCCCTAAATGTGAATAATACAGAACTTCATATTTTAATTTTGCAGAGCACTTAGGACAAAGTGTTGAATCGGCAGCGTGCTGGTAGCTCTGGGATTGCAAGGAGAAATCGTCAAGGCCAAAATAAGATTTTTTATAACCTTTACTCATCCCAAGATATGCTATTTGCGGATCATCGGCATTTAGTATAAATTCGGTTTTGATTTTAAGCTTATTGTAAATTGTTTTCCAGTGTCCGGATATAGTGTCTATTTCACCGTACCTATCCAACTGATCCCTAAAAAGATTAAGCGCAATTAAAAAATCGGGTTTAAGCTTTTCAGAAACTTGTGTTAATGCGTTTTCATCAACCTCAAAAATTGCAAAGTCTGCATTAAGCGTCCTTAAATTACTGTTTATAATTATTGATGAGGCAATTCCGTTTAGTAAGTTTGCTCCTGAGCTGTTTGTAAAAACAGTTTTGCCGTTTTTTTCAAAAATCGTTTTAATCAGTTTGGCAGTTGTGGTTTTACCATTAGTACCTGTTATCAGGACTATCTTGGTTTTTGAATTTTTAAATACATCTGAAACAAAATTGGGATTTAAAGAAAGCGCAATATGTCCCGGCCAGGTTGATCCATGTCCCAAATTTAAATTTTTACTCAAAAACGAGAGAGTCTTTCCTATAAAAAGGATTGCAAAATTCATTTTACATTGAGCGAAGGATTCGTATTCTGTCTTCAAGTGGCGGGTGGGTATTAAAAAGGCTTGTAAAAAAGTTTTTTACTTTTCTATTGTCAAATGGATTTTCTATAAATAAGTGCGCGGTTGCATTACTGGCGTTTTTTGGTGCTGTTTTGTCTTTGGCAAGTTTTTCCAAAGCAGAGGCAAGTCCTTCCGGGTATCTTGTTAAAAGCGCGCCTTGAGCGTCTGCCAGATATTCTCTTTTTCGAGAAACCGCAAGCTGAATAAGGGTTGCTGCAATGGGTGATAGTATTGCAAATACAATAGCAAGAACTAAAAATACCGTGTTTCCTCTGTTTTCTCTGGAGTCAGAATAAAACGATGCCCTTATAAATAAATCCGATAATATAGCAATAAATCCGACAAGAATTGCAACAATTCCCAGTACACGGATGTCGTAATTTTTTATATGGGAAAGCTCGTGGCTAATAACACCCTCAAGCTCTGCACCGCTTAGTGTTTTTAAAAGCCCTGTAGTTGCGCAGACAACAGCGTGTTTTGGGTCCCTGCCCGTTGCAAAGGCATTTGGAGAAGCTTCTTCCATAATATAAACTTTTGGCATAGGAAGCCCTGCTGCAATGCAGAGGTTCTCTACGGTTCTGTAATAATTTGGGGAATCCTCTTTTTTTATTTGCTTTGCGTTAGTTGTTGCAAGCACTAACTTATCGGAGTAATAATAACTTCCGATACTTGTTAATCCGGCAAGTACTAGCGCTATTCCGGCAAGGCTGTATCCGCTGTATCCAAGCGCTTGGCTAAATACGTAAACCATAGTTGTTATTACCATCACAAATAACAACATTATTATCCATGTTTTGTTTTTATTTGCAGAAATAGCAGAATATATGTTCATATTTAAAAACTAACTTTTACTTCTTTTTTTTCTTCTTCTGTTGCTCCAAAGAATTCTGCTTCCTTAAAATTTAAAAGTTTTGCAAATAATACGCTTGGGAAAACTTTTAGTTTGGTATTGTAATCCAAAACATTGCTGTTATAAAACTGCCTTGCGTAAGCAATTTTGTTTTCTGTATCAGATAACTCTTCCTGGAGTTGTTGAAAGTTTTCACTTGCTCTAAGAGCAGGATAGGCTTCTGCTACTGCGAATATTGATTTAAAAGTTTCTGTTAGCTGGTTATTAATTTTAGCTTTTTGTTCCAGGCTTTTTGCCGATACTAAGTTTGCTCTTTCTTTAGTTACTTTTTCGAAAAGCTCTTTTTCATGCTTTGCATAGCCTTTAACTGTTTCAACCAAATTTGGAATTAAATTTGTGCGTCTTTTAAGCTGAACATCTATTTGGGAAAAAGCTTCTGAGACTCTCATTTTGGTAACGATTAGACTGTTGTATAGATACCAAACAAATGCTACAACCGCTACTACAACTAATATAATGGTAATATTACTATTCATTTTTCACCTCCTTTTTTATTTTCTTAGCCACTCGGAGAATTCATTATACGATAAAGTATTGAGTATGTCATCTTTTGTTGCCCAGCCTCTTCTTGCCATTGCAATGCCGTATTTCATAAGCTCCATTTGGGAAACCGCGTGACTGTCTGTATTTATTACCATTTTAACCTTGGCTTCTACAGCCATTCTAATTATCATGTCGGGTAAATCCAATCTGCCCGGCCAGCTGTTAATTTCCAAGGCCTTATTATTTTTTTTGCAAAATTCAAATATTTTGCTCCAATCCAATTCGTAACCTTGTCTTTCATTTAACATTCTACCTGTTGGGTGGGCGAGTATCTTTGCCTTTTTATGCGACAAACCATTTAAAACTCTTTCCGTCATGTCGGTCTTGTTCATATTGAATGTGCTATGAATAGAAACTATAGCGCCATCTAAGAGATTCAGGGATTTATCATCTATAGCAAGATTTCCGTGAGGTGATATATCAATTTCGAGTAATTTTAATATACGAACACCTTTATTACTCAATAAAATATGTTCAATTTCTTCATTTCTTCTCGCCAAAATTGAGTAAGTTTGATTTGAACTATGTTTAGAAATACTGGGATTGTGTTCGGAAAATCCTAAATATTCATATTTTAAAAATTCTGCTTTTTGCAGCATTTCTAAAATTGTGTTTTGTCCCAAATCATGGCTTGGTTCTATCGGAAAGTTTGAGTGAATATGCAGGTCTCCTTTAATATCTGCCAACTCAACAACTTTAGGGAGTTTTTTTTGAGAAGCCAATTCAATCTCGCCAGTATCTTCTCTTATTTCCGGAGGAATCCACTCCAGGCCGATAGCATGATAAAATTGCTCTTCTGTAGAAAAATTTTCCATTTTCCATTTTCCATTTTCCCCCGGCCTCGCCAAGCGAAGCGGGGCGGGCATTTTCCGTTTGATACCATATTCCGATAAAGATAATCCTTTCTTGAGAGCGAATTCTCTTAAGTGAATGTTATGATTTTTGCTGCCTGTAAAGTGCTGCAAAAGCGACCCAAAAGCCTCCGGGGGCTGTGTCATAAGGTCTACCTGCTTTCCTCCGGAAACTAAGATTGAAGAGGTTGTATCGCCTTTTTCAATAATGCGTTCTATATACGGATATGAGGTAAAATATTCAATTACGCCTTTGGGGTTATTTGTGGCTACGGCTATATCTATGTCGCCGACTGTCGGCATCCTGCGTCTTAAGCTTCCCAAAGGTTCTGCGCGAGCTACGTCTTTTGACTGCTTTAAATAAGAAACTACTTTATCGGCTACCTCCATTGCATAGGGGAGTATCATTCTGATTGTTTTTCCTTTTCCAAGTCTGAACTCGGCAATTGCCCTAAGAATATCACTTTGAGATTTGTCTCCAAAACCAGCTAATTTGGCAATCTTTCCTTTTTTTGCGATTTTTTCAAGATCTTCAAGCACGGTTTTAGGGTTATTAAGATGAAATTCTTTAACCAGTCCATATGCTTTTTTGGGACCAAATGAAGGGATATCTAATAAGGGAAAAACAGCTTCGGGAATTCCGTGCAAAGCCCATTCAAACTGTTTCACTTGATTTGTTTTAAATAGTTCTTCAAGATGAGATTTTATGGTTACGCCAATACCGGGAAGAGTGTTCAGTTTATTATCTTTATAGAAGTCAATAATCTCCGAAGTTAAATTAGAAACGGTGTCCGCGGCTTTTTGATATGCAATAATTTGGAATCGGAATTTTTTTTCATCTTTTATTGAGTAAGCGGCTGCAACATTTCTAAAAAGCTTTACTATTTCCAGGTTACTCATAGCAAAAAAATCATACCAGAGGATTGACTATAATTCAAGAATTTGTTAGGATACGAAAAGCTTTGGGCTTGTAGTGAAGGGGCTTATCACGTCTCCCTGCTCGCCCGCCGAAATTTGGGGTCATAGCTCAGTTGGTTAGAGCGCTTCCCTGTCACGGAAGAGGTCGCGAGTTCGAGTCTCGTTGGCCCCGCAAATACCTGATTATCTTCTGCTCAAGAATTTTTACTTCTGTCCGGGGAAGGAGGATAAAATGTCAAAAACAAAAAAAATTAACAAAACACAAGCTGCCTCCAGATCCGTTGCTCGTAGCAGTGTTTTTTCAAGGGTAAAATGGGGAGAATCTTATACGAGTTTATTTTTAGGAATCGTTGTGGTTGTAGTTGCAGCAGTTCTTGTTTTTTCGTTTTTAAAAGGTAAAAACTTTAATAGAACGAGTTCAACGCAGTCAACCTCAACAAGTCAGGAACAGCAAGCAAATAAATCATTACCAAAAACGTATCTGGTTAAACAAGGAGATGATCTCTGGAGTATATCAGAAAAAATATACGGTTCAGGTTACAACTGGGTTGATGTATCCAAGGCAAACAAATTAGCAAATCCAGGACTTTTATATGTTGGGACAAAACTTACTATTCCAAACGTAAAGCCAAGAATAGTTGAGAATACTGCGGATCCCGTAGTTAGTGCTCAAAAAACAAGTCCTATAACAGGATCAACGTATACCGTTGTGAAAGGTGATTATCTTTGGACAATTGCAGTAAGAGCATATGGAGACGGATATAAATGGGTTGAAATTGCAAGAGCAAATAAGTTAGTAAATCCAGACGTAATCCATTCCGGAAATGTTCTAAAACTGCCGCGGTAAGCTAGTAACTAGTATTTAGTATTTTGTATTTGGTATTTGGTATTAAGTGTATTGTTGTATAATACTCCGTAGTTAAATGCGGGATTAGTACAGTGGCAGTATGCTACCTTCCCCCGCCTGCAATGCC
>CAYIOB010000020.1:0-1329 GCA_964364925.1 uncultured Gammaproteobacteria bacterium | reverse complement strand
ATATGCTAAAATATACCTTAATCGCAGGTGTAGTGTAGTGGCAACATGCCTTCTTCCCCCGCCTGCACTTGCCATGCGATGGTAGTTCAATGGCAGAACGTCTCCTTCCCAAGGAGAAGGTTGAGGGTTCGATTCCCTTCCATCGCTCAGAAAGCATGGCGGGCAAGCAAGGAGAAGGTCGTCGCGTCAGACGCGATTCCAGCTCACAAAAAATACTGGGTTTTAGCCCAGTATTTGCGAAGTGTATGGGTCATATGCCTCCTTCCGCGTGTTAGGTCTACATCTAAACATTGATTTTGTCAAGATGACGATTTATATAAGAAGACATAAAAGTAGACCAAAAAATACATTTGACCTTTAGCTATTATTTTGATATGATAAATCGTGCCCGCTAGTAATATTAAACATACAAAATACATATTTGTTTCCGGAGGAGTTATATCCGGAATCGGTAAAGGAACAACAGCGGCTTCAATAGCTCTTCTACTTAAATCTGCAGGCTACAAAGTTGCCCCGATAAAATTTGAAAATTATCTTAATCTTGACGCGGGAACAATTAACCCCATTGAACATGGAGACCCCTTTTTATGCGAAGACGGAACAGAAGCAGACATGGACATCGGAACCTACGAAAAATTCCTAAACGAAGATATGGGTAAGGAAAATTTTGTAACAATGGGCAGTATTTATCAAACGGTAATCGACAGGGAAAGGAGATTTGAATATAACGGCGAAGACGTTGAGGCAATTCCGTATATAACAGACGAGATAATTTCAAGAATTGAAAATTTGGCTAAAATAAAGAAAGCGGACATCGTAATTATAGAATTAGGCGGAACAGCGGGCGAATACCAAAATGTTTTTTACTATGAAGCTTCCCGCATGATGACTTTAAAAAAACCAGAGGATGTTATTCACATTCACGTAAGCTACGTTCCGACTCCGGGACATCTTGGAGAACCAAAAACAAAACCTACCCAGCTTTCTGTAAGGACTTTAAACTCAATGGGAATTCAACCCGACTTTATAATCACAAGAGGTGAAAAATATCTCGATCAGAGAAGAAGAGACAGGCTTGCGCTCTTTTGTAATGTGCATAAGGATGATGTAATTTCAAGCCCTGATTTGCCATCGGTATATGAGATTCCATTGGTTCTAAATAAACAGGAGCTAGATAAAAGGATTATGAAAAAATTAGGGCTCCCTGTTAGGAAACCGCATCTTGGGGAATGGACAGCGTTTGTAGAAAGCACGAAAAATGCAAAAAAAACCATAGAGATTGCAATTGTAGGAAAATATTTCGGTACAGGGGAATATCAGCTAAGAGAT
>CAYIOB010000019.1:0-13358 GCA_964364925.1 uncultured Gammaproteobacteria bacterium | reverse complement strand
GGAGAAGTAATAGACGGAGAAAAGTTTAATAAAAACGGCAAAGGCGTATACATGGAATCTATCCATCAAGACCCACCGACTTTTATCGAACAGGAAACAAAACCTCAAATTCTTGAAACCGGAATTAAAGTTATTGACCTTATTGCTCCTTTTACCAAAGGGGGGAAAACAGCAGTTTTTGGAGGTGCCGGAGTCGGTAAAACCGTAATTATTCAGGAATTAATAAGGAATATTGCCATGGAACACAAAGGCCACTCCGTATTTGCCGGGGTTGGGGAAAGAACAAGGGAAGGAAATGATTTATGGAGAGAAATGAAAGAAGCGGGAGTACTGCCAAAAACCGTAATGGTTTTTGGACAAATGAACGAACCCCCGGCCAATAGATTAAGAGTGGCCTTAACAGCTCTTACTATGGCCGAATATTTTAGAGATAAAAAACACGAAGACGTTTTACTTTTTATAGATAACGTATTCCGATTTGCTCAGGCAGGAAGTGAGGTTTCAGCACTTCTTGGGAGAATGCCTTCTGCCGTTGGTTATCAGCCAACACTTGCTTCGGAAATGGGACAGCTCCAGGAAAGAGTAACCTCAACCAAAAACGGATCAATCACGTCGGTTCAGGCTGTTTATGTCCCCGCTGACGATTATACGGATCCTGCCCCTGTTACAATTTTCTCCCATCTTGATGCAAGAATAACTTTAGAAAGATCAATCATGGAACAGGGTATTTATCCTGCCGTTGATCCTTTGGTGTCAAGTTCAAGGATACTTGACCCAAATATAGTGAGCGAAGAACACTACGAGGTGACAAGAGCCGTGCAAAAGGTTCTGCAAAGATACAAAGACCTGCAAGATATCATTGCAATACTCGGAATTGACGAGTTATCCGACGAAGACAAACTTATTGTCTCAAGGGCAAGAAAAATTCAAAAATTCTTAAGCCAACCAATGTTTGTTGCCGAAATATTTACGGGACAACCTGGAAAATACGTAAAGATTTCCGACACTGTTAAAGGATTTAAAGAGATACTGGAAGGAAAACACGATAAACTTCCCGAGCAAGCATTTTATATGGTTGGAACCATAGACGAAGCCGTTAAAAACGGTACATAACATGAATCTTCTTCTTGAAATTATTACTCCGGAAAAAGTTGTTCTAAAGGATGATGTTGATGAAGTAATTGTTCCTACCATAACCGGAGAAATTACAATTTTACCAAATCACGCAGAGCTTTTAACCAGAATAAACCCCGGCGAACTGATAATTAGAAAAAATGGCAAAGATCAATCATTTGCTATTCTGGGAGGATTTTTGGAGGTAATTAATAATCATATCAGCGTCCTTGCCGATTATGCCGTAAGAGCCGAAGACATTGAAATTGCAAAAGTGCAAGAAGCACAGGAAAGAGCCGGGCAAAAAATGAAACAAAAAGCTACCGAAAAAGACTTTAGAGTTGCCGAAGCCGAGCTTCGTAAATCTCTCTTGCAGCTTAAAGTTGCCCGTAAGCATAAAATTAAATATACTCCTTAATTTGCCTAAACGCTCCAAATTTCATAGAATATAATAGTTCGCCGATGTGGCTCAGTGAACGGAAGCGAACTGAGTTCGCCTGCTTGACAGGCGCGACGAGCAAGTGTTTCGTCCCAGCATTTGCTTAGCAAATGCGGGATCGCATAAATTCAAGCCGTCTTAGCTCAGTGGTAGAGCAGCTGTTTCGTAAACAGCAGGTCCTCGGTTCAATCCCGAGAGACGGCTCAATAAACGGCTGAATTTATTGGGATAAAGAGCAAGTCGTGAGTTTTGTAGATCCTACAAATGTTGCAGCATAAGCCGTGTTTGAATAAAACCTGAAGGCGAATGCTAAAACATGGAGGACGATTCCCGCCATCGGCTCTAAATTTGTAATATAATTGAAATATGTCTAAAGGAAGATCAAGATTAAGTCTTAAAACGGAAAAAAGAACCCGTAAGACAATTTTTTTAACCAGTCTTGGAATACTGATAATTTTAATTTTGCTTATCAAGTTTGGCGTTAATATATTGGTCGGTTTTAGTGTTTTTTTGGCAGGCACTAAAAATCAAGCTTCGACAATATCTAGTTCTTCTAATAACACCTTTATCGCTCCCCCGGTTCTAAACCCTCTTCCCAGTGCCACCAACAGCGCCAAAATTGTAATTTCGGGTAAGTCGCAATCTGATAAAACAGTTCTGCTTTACATCAACAACGGCTTAAAAGATACAATTCAAGCCGACAAAGACGGGAATTTTTCATTTCTCCAAACTCTTTCTGCCGGAGACAACCGGATTGAAACAAAAACCGGACAAAATAATAAATCCAGTGATTTTTCCAATAGCTTTACTGTTTTCTTGAAAAACAACGCACCTTCTTTGACCGTAGACTTTCCTTCCGACGGACAATCATTTTCAAAAGATCAAAACAGCGTTAACGTAAAAGGAAAAACAGATTCGGGAACAAGCGTTACTATTAATGGTTTTTGGGCAATTATAGATGACAACAGCAATTTCTCTTACAATCTTCCTCTTCAGAACGGAGACAATCAAATAAAAATAACCGCTACAGATCAGGCCGGAAACACCACCGAAAAGGATTTAAAAGTTACTTATTCTCAATAAGAGAGGCCATTATCCAAATCCACTCAAGAATAAAAACATAAAATAGACTATTTATAAATAAACTATTAAAAATTAATCCCGCAAGCGAAGAAAAAAATATTATTGAAAAGACGTTATTTTTTAAATTTTTTTTGGCAAGCAAAAATAAATTATAAAGCAAGTAGGTATAGGCTCCCAATCCGACAATCCCTGTTGTCGCAAGAACAAAAAGGAAGCTGTTATCGGTTCCTGCCCCCGAGTGAGTAATTTGCCAGATTTTATTATTTAAACCATATTTATTTTGCGCGTATCGGTATGCGTTAAAACCAACGCCGAATACCGGACTGCTTTGAAATATTCTTAGGGCAACTTGTGAGGATTCAATTCTTTGCTGGCTTGAAAATGTCCTAAACAAATTAGTTCCTTCGGTTTGAAACGATTTTGGTATTATAAAAATAATTAATAAAAGAAGTACTATTGAAAGAGCTATCATCTTTTTTCTGCCAATCAAGAAAAGAAACGTTGCGGTGCTTAAAATAAGCATAATTAAAGCGCTCCTTGAATAAGTCAAATAAACCGCGATTAAAACAAAAACTCCCAATGCACTCAAAACTAAACTATTTAAAAATAATTTCTTTTTAAAGAAATCGTAAACCAATCCTAAAATAAATATAAAAAATAAAACAAAAAAAGTTCCGGCAAAGTTAGGGTCTAAAAACGACGAGAACATCCTATAAAGATGCTCATCCCATCCTAAATAAAATAAATTTTTTAAACTGGGATATAAAAAATATTGCGCGTAGCCGGCTGCGACAACTAATAACCCTGAAAACAATAATAAGTAAGGGATTTTATTTCTAAACTCTTTATTAAAACCCCTAACAATAAAAAAAAGCAAGGCATACATTATCCATCTTAACAGGTATAAGAATGAAATTAAAAAATTTGTAACTGAAAGATTTGCTATGTTTAAAACAAGTGAAATTAAGGCAACCGTAATAAAAATAAGTATGGGTTTAGTAAGGCTATTTTTATTAATCTTCTTCCTATTTAAAACGTGATAAGCAATCCAGCAAATAATTAAAGCTATTAAAAAAACATCGTTTATAGAAAACGCAACGCCGTTTGGAAATTGAAACCTGCCGATTTCTGCAATTGGAAAACTCAAAATTAATAATGAAAAAATAATTTTTAATACGACCATTGTTGTCCTTCTAAAGAATAAAGTTTTACTTTTGTAATCGGATTATAATAGATTTGTTGCCAATTATTAAATTTTTTAGGTAGGTCACTATTTTGAACGCCAATATAATTAAATTTATCCCCTTTCTTCACCCAGCTTGAGTCAATAAACGGAAAATCTACATAAAATAAATTATGGAATCCAAAAAGAAGAACTTTATCCGTAGGTTTTATATTATTTTTAAAATAATTATCTGTATCGTAAAAGTCTCCAAATGCAAAATTTAAGTTTTTTGTTAAAAACTCTGCTTTTGTTTCTTTTTCTAAGATTACCGGAACATATTTTTTATTAGCTAAAGCCCGATAACCAATTGTCGTAAAAGATATAAATATTATTACTATCAATAGAAAATTTTTGATTTTAGAATTTTTTAGTAAGCTCACGGCATAAACTGCCAATATTGAAAACGCAGGAAGATACGGAAGTATAAATCTTCCTCCGCCGATTCTAGGCGTTAAATACCATAATAATAAGCCTAATAATGAGTATATATAAATAATTTTAAATTCTCTCTTAGCTTTTGTGAAAAAAATAATCAATAGGGGTAAAATAATCAAATAAATAGGTGACATCGGGTCATTTGAATAGATAAAGAGATTTAAAAGATCGTTAATTATATTCGAGAAGTTTGGAAAACTAAAACTCGTCCCAATATCTATACTTTTGCTAAAAAATGGATAAAAGGGATTACCGGTATTAATAAAAGCAAAAGTAAACCAGGGTAAAGGAATTAAAAGAGAAAAAAGGCAAAAAATTGAAATATTATTAAATAAATGTTTAATTTTTTCTTTTTTAAGCAAATGTATATAGAAAAAAAGCAAAATGAATATAAAAACAGATTCCAAAGCTATTATTTTTGCTGTAATAGCCAGTCCCAGCATTGTTCCGGAAATTACTACCCATTTTTTTTGTTTATTCTCCGCCCAGTTTAAAAACCCCCAAAGGGCCATTATTTCAAAAAACGTTCTTGCCAAATCAATGTATGCAGTTATCGATTCCCAGCCGACAACCAAATTGGAATAAAAAATTAAAACGGCGAGTAAAGATAATTTTTTAGATAAATATTTACTTGATATTTTATAAATTACTATCAATGTTAATATTCCAAATATAAAATGCACAAGCTTAGCTCCCAACTCGTTTCCAAACAACTGCAATGGAATATATAACATTTCTGTTAATTTTGGCGTATCCGAATAAAATAAAAGATTTCCGGGAATATGAAAAATTCCATTCTGCAGGATATATAGTTTTGGAAGAGTTAAGTGATACCAAAGCGCGTCAAAAGATATTTCAGGTCCTAAAACACCTATTAAATTTATCAACGCCTGAAATAAAAGCAAAAGCAACAAAACGCAAACAAGTTTGTTTTTTTCAATCAGTTTTATTAAATGTTCCGCACTTGCTTTTCTTAATAATTTTTTTCTATGTTTAATAAAGTTAAAAAAATTAATTAGAGGTATTTTAAAATAATAAGTACATAAAAAAAAATAAATGATACTTATTAAAAGAACGATGGGTTTATATATTAGTCCCAAAACTCCAAGTGAAAAAATAACATATGAATAAATTCCAATTAAAGTAGCTAACGAAAACATATTCCCCCTCTGCAAAGCAAATATTCTATGTAGAGAAATATTACGGTTAAAACAAAAAGTATATAAAGCGGCACAAAAAGTTTATTGAGCAATTTTAACTTGGAAACTATTTTTTGCTTGCGTATGTCCATAATTTTGCTCTTACCAAAAATGAATGAAGACTCATCATGATTGCAAAAATCAAACCTTCAATTCCGTCTAAGAAACCTAGCTTTAAAAAGTAATTTAGGAGAAACTTCGCCTTTGGATAGAAAACTATTTGATAGACATTTGTTCGAACTCCATTGTCATAAAGTTCTTTTGCTCTCAAATCCGTATAGTAATTTATTTCTCTCAAAAAACTCCCGATAGTCTGATGCGGATAATGTAAAAGCGGCATTTTAAAATTTCCCAGATTTCCGTTTATTTTCCAAGCTTCATGAACTTTACCATGCCAAATGCCTGAATTTTTTTTACCAAACCGCAAAAGTTTAATATTGCCGGTTTCTCCATGCTTTAGTTCCTTGCTCCAGACAATATCTTTTCTTTGTATATAAAAACCGGCATATTCTTTATCTTGGGATTTTAAAAAATCCATTATCTCTCCTTTTAAACCATTGCTTAATCTCTCATCCGCGTCTAGAAACAATATCCACTCCCCCCTTGCTTTAGATAAACCAAAGTTTCTCTGAGCTGAAAAGTCTCCCCCCAGCTCATGCTGAAGAATTTTTGTTCTGGAATCGAAATTTTTGATAATTTCAAGCGTTCTATCCGTAGAATAATCATCCACTACGATTATCTCATCGCACCAAGCAATGCTCTCCAGGCAATCAACTATATTATTTTCTTCGTTTTTGGTTAAAACTACGGCCGTAATCATTCTTTGCTTATAATAATCCCTTTTGGGGTTTCGGAAACAACAATCTTAAGCTTAACATCTTTACCTGCTGGCGCATACCCTTTCCACCAAAGTAAATACTCATAATTCATCGTAAAACTTTTAAACTGACTACCCGGACCCTTTCCTATTAAATTATATTCCCGGCCACGGGCTAATTCAATTATTTCATTTACCGCATTCATTCTTTCTCTAAACCCATTTGTAAGGCCGGCTTTGTAGCTTGAATAAAAATTAAAGATGATAATTAAGCCTAGAAAAGCAATTGATACGTATCTAATTCTTTCATTTTTTACTAAATAATCAAAAAATAAAGCTATAAGCAGAATTATTAAAGGAAAAGTTATAGGCAGATAAGCATCCGAAGGAGATTTATTTATTAATATTCCGCCAATTGAAGTTATCAAAAATATTAAAAGCAATAGTTTTGGATTTTCCAGATTAAAATTATTTTTTTTAAGTAAATCCTTAACTGTCATAATGAGAGATAAACTAAAAAGAAAAAGGGATATGGCAAGGCTTGCTTCAAACACGATTCTCTGTATGTTTTGCAATAAGAACTTAACCACAACGGCAATGCCTGAATTAGCTCCGTCCTGAGAATGCTTAAATAAAAAGCTAAAAGGTTTATATATAAAAACCCATCCTAAAAAAACAATCGTTTGTTTAAATCCGTTTGCAAAATCGTAAACAATAATTGGTACCATTACAGTAATGAATCCAATTACTGAGTAAGAAATAATTTTTTTATTAAAGATGTTGCTTATCCAGTGTTTTCTTTTATAAAGACCGTATAGGAATATAAAAAGCAAAGGAAAAAAGAGGCTAAATGTTGCAAGCTCCAAGTTATAAAGAATTGCAAGAAGAATCATTATTAATGGGAAATACAAAGCTTGCCCCTTCAGCCATTTATAAATACAGTAAAAATACAGAAGCGTAAAAAGGGGAATGGGGGCCGGATCAAAAGGCATTCTATCGAAAAAAACTATTAAAGGAGAAACTGCGTATAACGCGGCCGCCATTAACCCCACGTTTTTTGAAAAAAGCTCTGAACCTATTTTATAAATTAAAACGGTTGTTAAAACTCCAAATGCTGCAGTTAAATATGCTCCAGATACAGGGTTGAAATTAAAGAAAAATAGAACAACGGAAAGCATATATGTCCATAAGGGGCCTTGGTGCAGCCAAGTGTGGCTTGTGGTTATACCAACAAGAGGAAACTCTCCCTTAGTAAGTAAATCTCTGGCGGACAGGTAAAACCATCCCTGATCACCAATAAACTGCATACTATTGGAAATATTTGAAAACCTTAAAAAAACAGCAGCAAAAACAGCCAAAAGAAGAACAAGAGTTGTTTTATCTAATCTTAATAGTCCCTCTATAGCAAGAGCTTTAAAAATTCCATAGTATTTTTAAAGTAAAGGAAACGGCTCTTATTGTAAATTTTCTCCATACTTTTTAAATACTTAGTGCTTTGGGCAACTTTATGAACGATTTTAGATTCGGGAACTATAAACAACTTATAGCTCAAATCATTAACCCTATTTGAAATATCGTTCTCTTCAAAGTAAAGAAAAAACTGCTCATCAAAGCCGTTAATTTTATCAAAAAGCTTCTTTGAAATCATTAGTGCAGCTCCCGGAACAGAATTTACTTCCCGAGGCGTTTTCATATCCCATTTTTTGTAGGAAAGTTCCTTAAAAATGTTTTTCCGAGGAAAAAAGTATTTCATAAACGATAACGAAAAAAATGTGGCAAAGGGCGTAAGCCTTTTAGCTCCCTGTGTGCTGAAGGGTTCTAAATTTTCCTTTAGAATAATAGGGGAAACAATCCCTGCATTTTTGTTTTTATCTAAAAACCTCGATAAATTGTTTATTGCATCTTTTAAGATGACAGTGTCAGGGTTTAAAAAAAATAAATATTTTCCAACCGCCTTTTTTGCTCCGAGATTATTCCCTGCCCCGAACCCGATATTTTTATCTGATTCTATATATTTTACTTTAGGAAATTTTTGCTTAATTTCTTTTCCTATTGATTTTTCTTCATCGTTATCAACAACAATAATCTCAAAGCTAGTCTTTGGTTTTGAATTATAAATTGAATTTAAACATTCAAAAAGTTCCTTTTTAACTTTATAATTGACTATTATTATTGAAACCTTTATCTTTTTCATAATTAGATTATTTTCTTAGCAATATTCAAAAATTTATTTGCACTTTTCGTCCAAGTAAATTTATCTAAAACCAATTTTCTTCCGGTCTTTCCCATTTCCATTCTTAGTTTATCATCGGAAAGTAAAAGGTCAATTTTGTCTTTTAGTTCTTTTGGATCCCTTTCAATCAGAAACCCGGTTTTGCCGTTAATCATAGATTCCTTAAATCCGCCTTCGTTTACGACTATTACCGGAACTTCACAGGACATTGATTCTATAGGGATTAACCCAAATGGTTCGTTTTTGCTCAAAGCGAGTACGATTTTAGAGCTATTAATAGTTTCTATTAGTTTATCTTCCGGCACACCCTCCCCTTTCTCATTTCTAATTATGTATCGTACGGAAGGTTTTCCCTTATATAGCTTCCATGCTTGCTCAAGTAAGTCATATCCCTCAATTGCTACTTTCTCGCCTACGAAAAGTATATCTTGTGTCTTCCTTGTGCTTAAAGGACGAAATTTTTCAACATCAACGCCTAGATAACAAACATGCGACTTGATTCCATAAGCTTTCTTTATATGTTGTCTCGAATAGTTTGAATTTGCCAGAACAACCTGCGCAGCCCAGATACTTCTCTTGTCAATAATCTCTCGGATTTTTCTATTTATTTTTTCATAAAATAATTTTTGCAAATTCAAATTTTTAGGAATTTCCAGAAAACTGTCATATACAATTCTTAAGGGTTCCTGACAAAAATAAACTGTTTTATCTATAAATCTTAACAAAAAAGGAGCTTGAGTAAACTTAGAAGGGCTGACAAAAACAAAATCGTAGCCTTTGCCCTTCATAATTTTTGCTATTTTTCTATGAAGGAGGAATAGTCTTATTAATTCTATTGAATCCCGGTAAATTCTTGATTTACTACTTTCAAATTTAAAATAATGGACCTTATTGAAAATTTGTAAAACATTATCATCTTGCTTATCATCAATGTAGTACAAATCCACTTCGTGTTCCTTACCAATAATCTTTCCGTATTCTTCTACGACTTTTCTTGCACCGCTCAAAGGAGTTAATTCATGAAACACTGCTATTTTCATACAGATAATTTAACACATTATCGTTTCTTTTAGAAGCCTACAAACTTGAGTTAATGTACTATTACGGAGCCTGTAACAGGTGTAGTAGGGTTAACTATATCAGAATCTCCTACTTGGGTATCGTAAACAATAGCATTGTTACTTGAAGAATCAGTTATTTTAAAACGGATGCCACCCCTATCGACGCCTACCACAAGGAAATCATATGTGCCAATACCGTTTACAGTTCCTATACCTCGCAATGTTGCTTTCTCATTGGAGATAACCAAAGATGAGATGGTAGTTGCGTTAAACGAAAGATTAGCAGCTTTAAAGTCCATGCTAAATTGCCTCATTCCGACAGGCATTGAACCTTGATATTTATAACTTAATCCGAAAGTCACATCGCCTGTCAGAGTATTATTTTGGGGATAAGCCCCAATAGGTGAGCTAAACCGGTGTCCTGCTGTAAAAATACTTTGCTGAGTTGGATTATAAACAGAAACATACTGCACAGGAGAGATTCCTGAAAGACTATCGTCAGAAACAGTAATCATCACTGGGTACACATTTGCAATTGAATATCCGGAGGGTCTCGTGCAACTCACCGAGCCAGAGCCATTAAGCTCCGTCACACTACAGAACTGCGTGCCGCTCCCATCTCCCCAATCTATAGTTGCTGTATGTCTATCTCCTGTATTAACATCGGTAAAATTAGCAGAGGCGCTAACTGACGCATTAACCATAACAGGATTAGGAGCTACAATAACACTTCCTAGAACAGGAGATTTATTTGATATAAAACCTGCATAGTTAGTATTAACAGCTACGCTATTTTGCGTATATCCTCCTATAACATAAACCTTATCATTACTTCCAAATGCAGCACCGTGACTTTCAACTTGGAAGGGAAATGGTGTTTTTGTAGTCCACGTGTCAGTACCAAAATCATACTCTTCGACGATATCTGTCCATGTTGGACCAATATTAGGATCTCCTACATCTCCTGCAATAGCATAAATCTTACCTTGACCATTCACGGATATGCCCAAAACCGCACGCGCAGTTGACATAGACGTTCTAGTAGTCCAGCTATTAGCAGTTGGGTCATACTCTTCAACAGTAGCAACATTAACGCTATTATTCGTAGAGTCTAAGTGTCCACCGATCGCATAAATTTTACCGTTTGGCGCTGCCACCACACCGAGAGCAGTCCGCGGGGTCGGGAGCGATACCTTAGTCGTCCACTGGTCAGTTGCAGGATCATATTCTTCCACAGTGGCTACTGCTGTTCCATTACTGGTTTGTCCGCCTATTGCGTACAGTTTTCCGTTTGATCCAGATACTAAACCAAAGTATGCTCGAGGAACCTGCATTGAAGACTTAGCTGTCCAACTATCTGTAATTGGATCGTATTCAAATAAATTGTTGGAATAGCCATTGTTATATCCACCAGCTGAGTAAAATTTACCATTTGAAGAAGAAAAAGTGAAACCAAGAGCATTTCTTTGAACCGGCGATGGTGCTCTTGTCACCCAAGTATCAGTTGTAGGATTATACATTTCAAGAGTATTCAAAAAACTACCGTTATAACCCCCAACAGCGTATATCCTCCCTGTGGAATCAGACGCTACTCCAAGATCCCGGCGGGCTGTTGGCATTGGTGCTTTCGTAACCCAACAAGGGTTATCGGAAGGGTTAGAGCATGAATCCGCTCGCGCACCAGATGGAGAAAAAACAATAAATGCAGAAATGAATATAGCCAAGAAAGTCGTCTTCAATTTAATATTCATTAATCAATAATCTATCACACAAAAATATTAAACTGCAATAAGCAAAAAACAATTTTCATTTTTTATTAGTCAAAATACTTATAAAATCGCTTCCGAAAAGTATATTAAAAGGGTATTTTCTGGAAATTGGGTCCCAAAATACTAAAAAATTAAAAATTGTATCTTTAATTCCAAATATTGGTTTTCTAACCGTAACATTGCTGCTAAGTAAGCTTCCTTCAAATTTATAATTTTTATATAAAGAGGAAAGTGAAAAATATGTAGGTTCGTTAATATGCATAATTGCATGAGATTGTGTTCTTATCTTGCTTGGCTTTGCTATATTAGGATACTTATCCTTAGCAAATAAATTCCATATGAATATAAGAAAACTGCTAACAGGATAGGAATATAATTTGTAAAATAAATCGTTAAAAAGTTTATTAGGAGCTGTATGAATTATAAGTTTTCCTTTTGGCCTAAGCACTCTTTTTATTTCTTTAAAAGCTAATTCTAATTCCTCCGGGTACAAATGCTCAACTACATCGGTCATAATTATCAAATCAAAACTGGAATTTTTGAATTCAAGTTTTTTTGCGTCCATAAAGAAAAACTCTGTTCTGTTTTGAATATCTTTTTGTTGTTTTTTTTGAGCGAATTTGGCCAAATCGATTGCGTCCTTTGAGTAATCTATACCGACGGCTTCCGCGCCCTCACCGGCCGCGTAAAAAACCATTTCCCCCCTACCGCATCCTATATCCAAAATCCTAGTGTTTGCTTTTATGTCAAAATATTTAATCACCTCGGCAAATCTTGGTTCTAAAATTTTACCAAAGCTTTTTTTGAATTCGTTAAAACCCGTACAATCATTTAAATAATAGTCTTTCGTATATACCCCGGGGTCCACTCTTTTCATATATTATCTTAGTGTTTTAATCGTGAAAAATAACATAAAAGGCAAGGCTGTAAGCGTTCCTATCAACGCGGATATTCCCGCTCCGTATATTCCATAAGTTATAACCAATGGAACTATTGTCATAGCAAGACCTATTATGCTAACTAAAGTTACTACTGTTACATACTTTTGTTTTCCTACTGATAAAAAAAGAGCGGATGTTGAACCGGAAATAGCTCTAACCACGCCAAATATAGCTAGCACACGAAGAACATCAACTATCCCTAGCCAATTTTGTCCAAGAACTAAGGCAATAATTTGATAGGGGAAGAGCAGTAATATTACTCCAAATGGCAATGTTATAGCTGATATAAAAAGGATGGTTTTAAAAAATGCTTTTCTTAATCTAAGCTTATCGCCTGATATTAAAGTGTAAACAGGAAACGTTACTTTCGATATGACATCTGCTACGTCTGTTATGGGAAGCATGGAAATTCTGTAAGCCATTTGATACAAGCCTAAACTTCCCGCGCCCAATATTCTACCTACAACAATGTTATCAAAATTATGAAAAAGATAATTGAATATTCCGCTTAGAGTTATCCACTTACCTTTATTTAATATCTGAAAAAAATAATCCCGGTGAATTCTAAAATGAGGCCTTGGCTTTAAAAAAGCAAAGGATATAATAATTTCCAACATAACTCCTGCTATCATTCCGTATATAAGGCTCGCTACTGATTTTGTTAAAATTACCAAAGCCAGCGATACAAAAGCCCCGAAAAAAGTAATTGAAAGCTTGTACCAAAATTCCTTTTGAAAGTCCAAGTATTTTTGGAATTTAATTATTGACGGATTTATGAATCCTCTTAAAAAGGGCACTATTGCTATTAGTAATAATAGATATGTTGAATTTTGTGTATTAAAAAAAAATGACACGATAGGGGCTAAGAGGATTAACATTAAGGCAATAAATATTCCCCGGGCTATAGAAACTATCCAGGCAGAATCGATATATTCATCCAGCTCTCCGCTTTTTTGAATAAGAACAACATTTACTCCTGTTTCTGTTAAAACTTCAAGAAGAGCCATCGCAAGAAGAGCAATGCCATAGAGTCCAAATTCAGA
>CAYIOB010000018.1:0-14471 GCA_964364925.1 uncultured Gammaproteobacteria bacterium | reverse complement strand
TGGAGAGGGCCTCGTAGATTTCTTTAAGCTTTGGTCCTGTTATTTCAACTTCGCCTCTGATAATAAAAGTAATTCTCGCCTGACTTCTTGATTGATAAACGTTTACTTTGTTAACCAGCAATTTTTGTTCCAAATTCTTTGCCATTTCGTCGAGCTCCGGAACCCACAGCCTGTCGTCTTTTTTTCTTGGTTCCTTTTGCTGAATTTCTCCTTTTGTCTGCCTGGCCATTTCTTCGGTTTGCCTGACAGTGCTGTTGTCCTTTAAAATTTTCTTAAACAAATCAAGCATTAATTTTGGATCGCCCAAAGAAATTAGGGGTCTGACGTGTCCTTCGGTTATAACTCCCGCAACCAATGCGTCTTTTATCGCATCGGGCAAGGACAAAAGCCTGATTGTGTTGGAAATTGTCGGAGCGCTTTTTCCCACTTTTCTTGCAACTTCATTTGTTCCAAGACCAAATTCGTCAATAAGTCTTCTGTATGCCTGTGCTCTTTCAATAGGGTTTAAGTCTTCGCGCTGAACGTTTTCGACAATCGACATCTCCAGCATTCCTTGGGGAGTTGTTTCTTTAATTACAACCGGCACTTTTGTAAGCTCTAAGACTTTCGCGGCTCTCCAGCGTCTTTCACCCGCAATAATCTGATAACCGGCCGGGGTTTTGGCAACAACAATCGGCTCCAAAATTCCCTGCTCTCTTATCGAATCAACGAGCTCCCGCAGTGAATCCGGAGAAATAATACCTCTTGGCTGAAGGGGATTTGCCTGAAGGAAATTTGTATCAAGCTCAGTAATATTTTCTGCTGTATTATCCATTAATAACCTCTATAAACCTTTTGCCTAAAAGACTCTTAAACTTAACTACTCCGTCAACTACTGAAAATAACGTATAGTCTTTACCCATCAAAACATTATTACCGGCTCTGAATTTTGTCCCTTTTTGCCTGACTATTATTCCTCCCGGTCCAACTTTTTGTCCGCCGTAAACCTTAACGCCTAAACGTTTTGCTCTTGAATCTCTATTTCCTTTTACTGAACCCTGTGCTTTTGTATGCGCCATATTCCTTGATTATTTACTATTGACCATTTACCATTGACTATTTTTAAATCTCAATAGGCCCTTGTGAAAACTAAACCATTTTACAGCCGGTTTTCACAAAATGTCAACCCCCAATTACCTTTTCTTGGAGACCTTTTTTGGTTTTTCCCGCGGTGCGGGATTTGACTTATCTGCTTTTACAGCCTTGGGGCTTTTTTTAATTTTAGGAGACTCTATTTTTTCTATTTGAACTTTTGAAAGCATTGCCCTAAACCCGGTAACTCTTCTGTATCTTACTTTTGATTTAAACTTCGCAACTCTTATTTTTTCGCCTTTTTTTTGTTCTAAAAGTTTTCCTTTAACCTTTGCTTCCAAAACAAAAGGCTTTCCTATCTCAACACCTTCATCCGAAACCAAAAGTAAAACATTGTCAAAAGTTACCAAGCTTTCCTTAACCTCAAGTTTGTCTACTTCTATAACGTCGCCTTCAGTTACCCTGTATTGTTTTCCCCCTGTTTTAATTACCGCGTATTTCATGCGTCCAATTATAACAGATAATTTATCTAATTTCTAGAACGTCTTCTCTCTTGGAGGCTTTATTAACAGCGGTTAAAAGACCTAAGATTATAAAATTAGATAAAAGAGAACTTCCCCCGTAAGACATAAAAGGAAGCGTAACTCCGACAATCGGGATAATACCCATATTCATTCCTGTATTTATAAAAAACTGGATTAAAATTATAAAAAAAGCGGTTGCGGCAAAAGTTTTGCAAAATCTATCTCTTGATTCCTGAAAAATTATAAAGATTCTGAAAAGTAAAAAACCAAAGGAAATCAAAATAACCGTTGTTCCGATAAATCCGAGCTGTTCGGAAATTGTCGCAAAAATAAAATCGGTATGCCGCTCGGGCAGAAATCTTAAACCAGACTGAGTCCCCTGCCCAAAGCCTTTTCCTATTATCATCCCGGAACCGACCGCGATTATAGATTGAATTGAATTGTAAGAGGTTCCTAAGGGATCTGTTCCCGGATTTAGGAAAGTTGTGATTCTTTGTCTTTGGTAATCGTGTAAAATTTCCCAAAAAATCGGAAAAACTGCAACAATAGAGATAATTCCGGCTAAGAAAAACTTAAACGGAAAACCAAAGAAAACAAGAGTTAAAAATGTAACTATTGCAAAAATTAACGCGTTTCCCAAATCGGGCTGGAAAAAAATTAAAAAAGCAATGGGCAGCAGGAATAAGATAACAATAGCCATTGATTTAAATGAATGATTTTTTAAATTAATGAGATACGAAGATAACGAAATTGCCAAAAACGGTTTCAATATTTCCGAGAATTGAATATTAAAACCTAAAATTTCAATCCACCTAACCGAACCCCTGGTTTCAATACCCAAAATTAAAACTAAAACCAAAAGCACTACGGATACTATATATATGTGCGTAGCGTATAGCTGAATGATTTTATAATTAACCTGGGAAAAAAATATGAAGGCAAAAATCGAAACAACTAAGAATACCGACTGACTTCTAAAAAGTGAGAAATTTAAGGAGAAGAGTGTGGCAAGACTTAATGCAACTAAGATACCAACAGGAAGTATTAAACCCCAATCAATATCCCATAAACTTTTTCTATTCATTTCTTTTTACCAAAAAATCACCTTTGGAAAGTTTGTTAACGAGGGCTTTGTTCTTAATATAATCTGTAAATTCTTCCGGCCAATACGGAACACTAACGTCAATTTTTTCGTCAGTCCTTGTTTTAAGATTTTTCCTTTCTTCCTGTATGCTTCTGACAATATCCCTTGCCAAGCCAAACTGCAAATCCAAATCATCATCGTTTGTTTTGGCGGAAACTGAATAACTATCTGACTTTTTGTCAAAACTGAGTCCGTAAACATTTATTTCGGCCTTAACAACATCTAAAACATCTCTTGATACCTGCTGGGGTCCGGAATACGACATTTCTCTAATAGGAATTCTTACTTTAATTTCGGATTGCTTTCTAAAGGAATGCGCTGCTTCAACCAATTGTCTTCCGTTTTCCATTTCCTTTTCAAGAGACTCGTTGATTAAATCCTTATCTGCTACGGGCCAGTTTTCAAGATGAACCGATTCCTGCCCTGTTAGGCTAATGAAAATTTCGTCGGAAATAAAAGGCGCTATTGGAGCAAGAAGTTTAGAAAGAACTGTTAAAGCTTCGTAGGAAGTTTTGTAAAAGCCTTGTTTATCCTTACTGTTTTCTGCCGAGGGTCCGACCCTATCCCTGCTTCGTCTTATATACCAAGTAGAAAAATCATCTACAAAATGCTGGATGTTTTCTATTGCCGCAAACGTATCGTAATTATCTAGCGCTTGCGTTGTATTTAAAATAAGCTTGTTCAATAAAGATATTATCCATTTATCCAAAACATTGCTATATGGCTGATGGCTCGTGGCTCGTGGCTGATGGCTATCTGCGTTAGCATAGGTAACAAAAAAATTATATGTGTTCCATAAAATTAGCATAAATCCCCTTACTTGGTTTCTGTAATTTTCTTCGGAAATTATTATATCCTCTCCCCTCATAACAGGACTTCCCATTAAATAAAGCCTTAACGCGTCGCCTCCGTATTTTTGCAAAAGCTCCTTAGGATCGGGATAATTTCCGTAATTTTTGCTCATTTTCCGCCCGTCTGTTCCTAAAATTACTCCTTCGACGACTACATTTTTAAAAGCGGGGGAATCATAGATTACCGTTCCAATAACATGTAAAACATAAAACCACGCCCTAATTTGTCCTGTGTATTCCGCGATAAAATCGGGAGGGAAAAAATCTTCCAATTTATAATCTTTATTAAAAGGGAAATGGCGTTCGGCAAAAGAGGCACTTCCCGCCTCAATCCAGCTGTCTAAAACCTCCGGTACTCTTTTTGCTTTTTTAGCACACTTAGCGCATGTTACAAAAACTTCATCTATTTCGGGTTTATGTAAATCGGTAATTTTCTGTCCTGATGCAATTTCCAGCTCCGCAATTGAACCCGGCACAAAGCGCTCACCGCACTCGCATTCCCAGACAGGGACAGGACTTCCCCAATACCGGCTTCTTGAAATATTCCAGTCGGGAGCGCTTTCTAAACTTTTTAAAAAACGCCCTGTTTTAAAATGCTTCGGAAACCAATTAACCGACTCGTTTGTTTTTTTTAGTTTTTCTTTAAGGTTTTGTATATTTACATACCAGGCATTTTGAGGGTTATAAAAAAGACGCGTTGCGCATCTCCAGCAATGAGCAACAGAATGGGCGTAATCGTCTTCTCTATACACAAGTCCTCTTTTTGACAAATCTTCGTTTACGGCTTTGGCAGCCTTTAAATAGTACATTCCGCCAAATTTCGGAACGTTTTCTTTTATTATTCCCTCTTCATCAACGTGCATTTCCATATGAATGTTTTGCTCTTGCATTACTTTTAAATCCTCTTCCCCGTATGCCGCAATAGTTACAACTCCCGTTCCCTCTTTTGCAGTCACAAACTCGTCCGCGACTATCTCAAAAGCTTTTTCACTCTTTTTGATATTTGCTTTGTAATAATCATAATGGGGCTCAAAGCGTATTCCCACCAATTCTTTTCCCTTAAATTCATCAATTATTTTATAGGGCTCATTTTTGAGCATTTTTAAAGTTGATTTTGCCAAAATATACAATTCGTTTCCCTGTTTTACTTTTACATAGGTAAGTTTTGGATTAACAGCCAAAGCAGGGGTTACGATTTTATTCCAGGGAGTCGTAGACCAAGCCAAAATATAGGTGTCTTTATCAATCTTGTATTTATATGTATCTGCTTTCTCTGTTATGTCCCTATGGTTATCGACATCCATTGCAACCTCAAAATTAGAAATAGGAGTAGAGCAATGCGGACAAAAAAGTGAAACCCTAAGCCCTTTGTAAACATATCCTTTATCGTACATTTGCTTAAAAACCCACATAACCGACTCCATGTAATCCTTATCCCAGGTTTTATAAGCATTTTTAAAATCAACCCATCTTCCGATTCTATCAACATACCATTCCCACTCGGCAGAAACTTCATTAACGTATCTCCTACACTCTTCTATAAATTTTTTAACCCCCACTACCTCCTCTATGTCTCTTTTCCGTTTTATTTCAAGTTTTCCCTCAACCTTATTCTCAATAGGAAGACCGTGCCCGTCCCAACCCCAGACTCTTCTGACCCGATATCCTTTCATTGTCCAATATCTGCCGAAAAGATCTTTAGGTAAACTGGATAAAAGAGTTCCGTAATGAGGACTACCTGTTATAAAAGGCGGCCCGTCCAAAAAAGTCCACTTTTTATTTTCCGGACGGGAGGTAATAGATTTTTCAAATATTTTGTTTTTTTTCCAATATTTCAGAATTTCTGCTTCCAGTTTTGGGAAATCAACCTGGGGGGAAACGGATTTAAATCCCGTTAGAGATTTTTTTGAAGTATCAATATTATTCATAAAACATCCTATACCGTTATCTCTAACGGGACTTTATTTTAGCCTATACGAGGAATTTGTTCAACTCTTTTATCTATGGCCTTTTAGTTATTGCTCCCTTGCGACGCTTTCCTGAACTCTTATTGAAGTCGGGTCCGCAGCCGGTTCCTTAGAATCCAACTCAACAGGCACGTCTAAAATACGGAAGGGCCGGGGCCTTCTTGTCAAAAACCCTCTCATACGAACTTTTCTGCTGTTTAAAACCGATGGGCTGGGTCTCCATTTTTCAGGCATTATGATTTTTTAAAAATTTGAGATATTTTTTTGCTGTCTGCTGTTCTCCGTAGAATGCTTGTTAAGAAACTAAACATAAGCTAATTTCATCTTACTATATAAGTAAAAGAAAATTCAATAAGAAGTTTCGAGGATTAATTCTTTTGCCTTAGAAATGCAGGAACGATCTAAAGATCTTCTAAATTATGTCAGTTATTTTGGTCATATATATATTAATTATTAATTTAGCTTAGTATCACATTTTGCGCTCGAGCAAAATTTGTGATGGTGATATTTTATATTCCAAAGTAATTTCTATAAACCTGATCGTTTTCAAGCTTTGATACCTTAAGAACCTGTACTTCACTGCCTATCTGAAATGTTTGCCTTAAGTATTCAATCTCGTCATCACATATAAAAGGAGTCAGGTAGACACTTTCCTGAAGTCTAAAAAATTTAAGTCTTTTTAATACATCTCTGAAAAGATCACGTTGTGATTTTTTAATGTTTGAAATATCATAAATTATTATCCTCCACTTCCCGTCTGTTTTCTTTTGTAGCTCTATCTCCTCAAGATCGAACTTCAGCTGTTTTTGTCTACCCTTGTCAGTAATCCTTACCTCATCATTTACAATCTCTACAACTTTCTGATCCTGAAGTCTTTTTATAACTTGTCTAAGCCTCCACAGATTGAATTTATTCCACTCTTTTTTATCTTTTTCCCATTTTATTTTATTATATTCTTTTATTAAAACAGCAGTTCCCGGCATGATAATAGCTGCGGTTAAGACAACACCGGCGCCAAGAAGTTTTAAAACTTCTTTTACTTTTGGGTCTATCTTTAAATCTTTAGCCAAGTTTTCTTTAGTCATTTTTTAATTTATTTTACTATTTTTAATAGTATCACAAATTTCGCTCGAGCAGATTTTGCGCGAAATTACATATCATATTAATTCTAAACAGAAAACGCTAATAATTTATGCCTAGTTGCTCAAGCTTAAAAATTGAGGCTATAACTTTAATTCTTCTGTCTTAAAAAGGCGGGAATGTCCCAGGAATCGTTTTCTTCTTCGGCGATTGGCTCTTCTGTTGGCAAAGGCGGTTCTGTAGGAACTGGTGATGCCTGCTGACCTTGCTCGATAACCCTATTTGCAGTTGGCGTCATAAATTCTTTAAGGGTTTGACGTGTAGCATCAAAGCCTGTTGCAATAACCGTAATCTTAATCTGGTCGTGCATTGAGTCATCAATTGTTGCGCCAAAAATTATATTTGCATCAGGATCCGCAGCCGAGGCAATAATTTTTGCGGCTTCATCAACTTCGCTCATTGTAATATCGGGTCCGCCGATAATATTAAACAGTACTCCGCGCGCGCCCTCCATTGATATTTCTAAAAGAGGCGATGCAATTGCGCTTCTTGCCGCAGCCTGGGCTCTGTTTTCACCAACTCCTGTTCCAATTCCCATTAAGGCGCTTCCTGCATTAGTCATTATTGTTCTGACATCTGCAAAATCAACATTGACAAGACCCGGAAGAGTTATTAAATCCGAAATACCCTGAACCCCTTGGGTCAATACGGAATCGGCGACCTTGAATGCTTCCAATAGCGATAGCTTTTTATCTACTACATCCAAAATACGCTGATTGGGAATAACAATAAGAGTATCGACTTTATCCTTAAGCTCTTCTATTGCATCTTCTGCCACAACCATTCTTCTTGTTCCTTCAAAAGCAAATGGTTTTGTAACAATGGAAACCGTTAATGCTCCTACTTCTTTTGCGGCTCTAGAAATAACCGGTGTTGCACCGCTTCCTGTTCCGCCGCCCAGTCCTGCTGCTAAAAAAAGCATATCTGTTCCGTCAATCATTTCTTTTATTTTTTCAAATGACTCTTCCGCCGCCTCTTTACCGATATCGGGATTTCCTCCGGAGCCTAAACCTTTTGTTAAATCCGTACCTATCTGAAGTTTTGTTGCTGCTTGATTTAGAAGAAGAGATTGGGCATCTGTGTTTACCGCAATAAAATCAACGCCGGCAATTGTGCTTTGGGAAATCATAGAGTTAAGCGCATTGCTACCGCCACCGCCTACTCCCATAACTCTTATTTTGGCAAAACTTGTTGTTTGAGGTTTTATCAGCATAATACGGGCATACTATCAGATAGAATTTATTTTTGCAACCCTTTAACTTATGCAAAAAAAAAGATATGCTTTAGGGCAGGAAGGATTTAAAGAACGATATTGCTTTTGAAAAATATTTATTAAATTTAATTTGTCCAAAAGGAAGCTTTGGCAGAGAAAACCCAAACGGCAAAGAACTTTCTGCCTCAACGTTTTTTCCGTATACCGCAAGACCGATAACCGTTGAAAAACTTGTATCTTGAATTTCATCTATTATTCCTTTTATGTTGCTGGGGAAACCTATTCGAACAGGCATTGCTAACATTCTTTTTGCCGCGTCAGAAACTCCGATAGTTCTGGCTCCTCCTCCCGTAACAACCATACCCGAGGGAGTTTGACCCGCATAACCGCTTTTCTTAACCTCGAGACCCACCATTGTAAAAATTTCATTAAGTCTTGGTCTTATTATTCCATCGATTAAAGTTTTTTGCGAAACTTTATTTAATTCTTCCGGAAGATGAAGGGAGGATAAATCAATCTCATCAGATTTCTCTTTGAATTTTGGCTCTTCCCCAACTGCTTCTTCGTCCGGGATTTTTATTTGCTTTTTTACAGGATTGGAAAGATGAAGTTTTATTTTTTCTGCGGATTCCAAGGAAATGCGTAAGCCTATTGCCAAATCATTAGTTATATGTCTTGCGCCGATTGGCAAAACCGATGAATAAGCTACGGAGCCTTCTACGTAAACACAGATATCCGTAGTTCCTGCCCCGATATCTACCAAAACAACTCCCAATTCTTTTTCCGTATCCGACAAAACGGCCAATGAGCTCGCATAACCGCTTGAAACAATTGCGTCAACGTCAACTCCGACTTCGGAAAACGCTTTCTCCAAATTTCTAACCGAAGTACTATTGGCTGAGATTATATGAGTATCTACTTCAAGCCTTACGCCGGTCATTCCAATCGGGTCTTTAATTCCCTCTTGACCGTCAACTATGTAGCTTCGGGGTAAAACGTGAATTATTTCTCTGGTTGAAGGCAAAGAAACTGCCTTTGCGGCATCGATTACGCGAGATAAATCGGTTTCCTTAACTTCTCCTTCCGGCTGCGCAACCGCCACTACCCCACGGGAATTTTGAGATTCGATATGGCTTCCGCCGATTGAGGCAATAATATGCGAAGCAGAATATCCCGCCATGCGTTCCGCGGCTTCCAAAGACCCATTTATTGAACTAACCGCTTCTTCAATGTCTACTATTTGCCCTTTTCTTACTCCGGCCGAAGGAACTTCGGAAACACCCAAAACATTAACCGCTTCATCTACTTTGGCAATTAAGGTAACTATTTTTGATGTTCCAATGTCAACCGCAACAACGATTTTTCCTTCACTCATAAGTTTTTAAAACAAAACCACCGGCTTATCATACCTAAAATCAAGGCTTTTAAACCGTTTCCCTTCTATTGTAAGCCGAGAAAGGATTAGTTGTAAAGAGGAAATTTGATTTTGAACATTTTTATTTTGCGTTATAATAACTTGGCCTCCGTCTTTTAAATTCACAAGATAAGAAGAGTCTTTGGCGCTCTCAACCGACGTAAAAGCAATACCCGACTCTTGCAGTAAGTCATCAATCTCACTGCGATTAGTATTTTTTTGCAAAGCAAGAGGGCTTATGAACAATTCTTTTTGGGGAAAGAAAAAGAAAAATGTTAAATAAACAATGCCTAGTAAAATAAACATTCCCGCTAAGGCTATAAAAAAAATCCTTATCTGCTGAAAAAATCTAGTTTTTATTTTTCTTTTTTTTATAGACATTTTTAACTGCCTCCGCAATTTTTAAGGAAGCATCTTTATCGATTAGTCCTTTTGACTTACTGCTATTTTCTTTATAGTTATTGATATTTTTGCACATTTCTTCGAGAGTGTGCAAAAAAACTTCAGTTGTTATTTTTTTCTGTTCCAAAATCTCTCCCAATCCCAATGTTTTTAGAAACTGTGCGTTTTTTAGCTGTTCGTTATTTTGCGTGAAAGGAAGAGGGATTAAAAGTGAAGGTTTTCCTAAAAACAAAAGTTCGGTAACAGTATTTATTCCTGCTCTTGCAACAACTAAATCCGCTTTTTTTAAAGCCTCTGCCGATTCCAGCGGTGTTAAAAATTTTCTAACCGTGTAATTTTCTCCATTTTCGGGAAGTTCATTTTTTATTTTAAGCAGTGTGTCAAAATCTTGATACTCCTTTGCATCTCCGGTCTGATGCAGGACTTGAAAATCTTTTAGAAGTTTTTTAACTGCGTCTTTAACCAAATTGTTTATGAAGTGAGAACCAAGACTCCCGCCTGTTATATAAATTAAAGGAGGGTTGTTCTCTGCTTTCGGCGTTTTGCCTACTTCGATAATTTCTTTTCTCAAGGGATTGCCTGTTAAGACAACTTTTTTAAAAGGGAAAAATCTTTTTGAGGATTCAAAGGAGATGCAAATTTTGGCTGCAAACCGAGCCGACAGTTTGTTTGCAAACCCTGCTTCTAAAGTCTGTTCATGTATGACAACGGGAATTTTAAGAATGGACGATATTATTATTATTGGCAAAGAAACATGGCCTCCAAAGCCTAAAACAACATCCGGTTTAAAACGTTTCAAAATGAAAAAACTTTGAAAAAAACCCAATGGAAATTTTAAGAAAGAAGGAATTGTATATCTTGTAAATTTCCTTTGCAGTTTTCCTGTTGTAATAGAAAAAAATGGAATTCCCAAATTTTTTATTGTCTGATATTCCAAGGAAAATGCTTTGTCCCCTTCAAGAGCATGTTTCCTTCCAACATACAATATATCTTCTCCTTTTAGCTTTTCTATTACTGATAATGCGGGCGACAAATGCCCGCCTGTTATAAGAATTTTCATATAGCTTTTTGTCTTGAAATATTACAAAGTATTCCAATAGCGGCAAGATTAATTATCAGAGCCGATCCGCCATATGAAATAAAGGGAAGAGGAATTCCTGTTAACGGCAAGAGCGCTGTTTGAGCCGCCAAATTAATAAAAGTCTGCATTGCCAAAAAAGTTGTAATTCCGCCCGCCAAGAGTTTTCCGAAATTATCCCTGGCATGTATAGCAACATAAAAACCTCTCCAAACAACAACCGCAAACAAAAGAATAATAACCGTTGCGCCCAGAAAACCCAACTCTTCGGCAATTATTGCAAATATCGAATCTGTTGTATTTTCGGGAAGATACGCATATTTTTGCAAGGAATTACCAAAGCCAACCCCGGTTAATCCGCCGGAGCCTAAAGCTATCAGAACCTGCCTAACATGATAAGAAGAGGTCAGGAGCGACTGATTAGGATCTAAAAAGGTAGTAAGCCGTACGGCTCTATACGGCTCAAGCTTTATTAAAATAAAACCCAACATTGCAATAACGGGCGCCATTAGTACAAAGTACAATACTCTTGCGCCGGACAGAAAATACACAACTACGGCCTCTGACAAAATGATGACTGCAGTTCCCATGTCCGGTTGAAGCATAATTAACAAAATAACTAAACCTAAAAGCATTAAAAATGCTAAAAATCTGCCTTTTTCTTTATTGGAAAACCAAGCGGCCAAATAGATAGCAAGACCAAGTTTTACAAATTCAGAAGGCTGAAGAAGAAAAAACTGAAAATCAACCCATCTTCTTGCCCCAAGTAGCGTTACGCCTAACCCCGGCACAAAAACCATAATCAGAAGCAAAATTCCGACAACAAGAATTGGTAACGCTAAATTAAATAATTTGTGGTAATCAAAGAAGGAAAACATACCAAGGGAAATAAGCCCTAGGATAATCCACAAAAACTGATCTTTAACGTAATGATAATTGTCTCCAAAGTCTCTGAAGGCAACAAAAGAAGAGGCATCATAGATCATGAAAAGTCCAAAAAGTGTGAGAAAAACTACAGACAATAAAAGGGGGACGTCTATTCTTTTCATGCTTCTTCGTTAGAATCAAAACTTATAATTAACATTATATAATTTTTTTGCACCTCTTCCTAATTCAGGCTTCGAAGTATAACCCCCGTTTGTAAGATTCAAAAACTGAAGGAGGGTCATCCGATGAAAGCGATATAAAGCCCTAAGATGGCAAAGAAAAACCCGAGAAGCCATGCCCGCATAACTACCTTTGGTTCATCCCAGCCTTTATTAAGGAAATATAAATGCAGCGGTGAAACCGGTAGAAGTTTCCTGCCTAAAAATTTCTTTCCTAAAATTTGTATTAAAGATGATCCAACCTCTAAAACAAAAACTCCGCCTATAAAAGCCAGGGCAAGTGTTTTTCCGGTCAAAAGACCGATAACCGCAAGGGAAGCACCCAAAGACATAGAGCCGACGTCGCCAAGCCAAATTCTTGCCTTATAAATATTAAAGTACAAGAACGAAGCAACGCTACCCATAAGTATTGCTATAAAAATCCCTAGAGTTCCGCCGACCTGGAGTGAGGCAATTGTCAAAAATGCTCCCAGGCAGATAAGAAGAAGGCCTGAGGCTAGTCCGTCAAGGCCGTCCGCAATGTTAAACGCATTCGCAAAAGAAACAATAACTAAAGCTGCAAAAGGAACAAACAAAAATCCTATGCTTGCTAAACCAAATCCCGTTATAAAGACAAATGAATACCCGAGCTTAGAATACAGGACAAACGCTATAATAAAAGCTAAAATCCACTGAATTAGAAATTTATATCTAAATCTTAAACCAAAAAATGAAATTTTATTTCCGTTAGCTAGTTTTTTAAGATCATCATAAAGGCCTAAGATGCCAAAGCTAACAAACGTAAACAAAATTACAAAAAGCTCCCACCTGTTTATCGGAATATTAAACATACCGTAACTCCAAAGAGCAAGAACTGAAACTACAATGATTATTAACAAGCCTCCGCCAAAAGGAGTTCCGGCTTTCCAGCCGTTAAATTTATCAAATAATGGAGTCGGTTTATTGAAGATATCAACAGTTTTTTGATTTTGACGCCTAAGTTTTACTTTGTACAGAAAATCAATAAACGGAATTATAAGGATGGATGTTATAAAAGCCGACAAAAGAGCAAAGCCCAAAAGCTGTGACATATTGCTATATTATAATACTACTTAGGGTTTTATACAATCAAAGTAGCGCAAATGCTATTTTACCGTTACGCTTTTTGCCAGATTTCGAGGCCTGTCCGGATCCAGGTTTAGAAAAACCGCAATGTAATAAGCAAGCAGCTGAGCGGTAATAATTTGAGCAATATAGGCTCCCTCCAAAATATTTTCAACTTGAAGCCAATAATCAAAACTTGAAGAATTTTGCCACGAAATTCCAATTATTATTCCGCCCCTCGCTTTAATTTCCGCAGCGTTTGAAATAATTGAATCGTAAGTTTCGTCATTCGGAGCAAAAACAAGACAGGGCGTACCTTTTGCAATCAAGGCTATCGGGCCATGCTTTAATTCTCCTCCTGCCAGTCCTTCAGTATGAATATAACTTATCTCTTTAATTTTTAAGGCTGCTTCCAATGAACTTGAGTATGATACTCCCCTGCCGATAACAAATATGTGCTTAGAGCCTGCCATTAGTTTTGCAATTTTCTTAATTTTTATCAAGTTTTTTTTCTGCAAAATTCTTTCAATCTCATCTGCTGTTTTCAGAAGAATCGGTTTTACAATACTTCTTTTTCCTATTATTTCGTAAGCAATCATTAGCAAAACCGTAAGTTTTGCAATATAAGCTTTTGTCGACGCAACCGCCTTTTCAGGACCTGCACCCAAAAGAAGCTTATAATCTGCCATTCTGTAAATAGTTGACCCAAAAGAATTGACGATTGCGACAATTCTACTTTTTTTCTTTTTTGCTCGATTTAAAGATTCTATAACGTCGAGTGTTTCCCCTGATTGAGAAAAGGCAATTATAAGACTGTTTTTATTAAGAAAATCCTCCAGATAATTAAACTCCGAAGCAAAAACCGTGTTTACATGCTTATGGGAGATTTTGGAGAAAAAATACATCCCGGCAAGACAAGCATTATATGCTGTTCCTGCTCCAATAAAAAACGTTCCCTTAGCTTTTGTTATCATGTTTGCCAAAAAGCTTATTTGGTCGGTATAATTTTCCGTAAGATTTCTTATAACTTTTGGCTGTTCAAAAATTTCCTTAAGCATAAAGTGTTCGAAGTCATCCTTTCCGCTAGTTTCTATTTTCCAATTTATTGTTTCTATTTTAGGCTTTATTTTTTTGCCTTTCGGAAGACTAAGTAACTGAAATTTTTTACCCAAAATTACCATCTCGTTATCTTTCAGAAAAACTAATTTTTTGGTATATGGAGTTATTCCTGCAAGATCGGACGCAATAAAAAATTCACCTTCTCCTATTCCCACAACCAAAGGAGAACCATTCTTGCATGCAACAATTTCCGAAGAAGGACCGTAGGAAACAACAATGGCGTTAAAACCGCGAAGCAAATTAAAAGCGTCTTTAACCGAAGATGCGAAACCTTCTTTTTTTAAATTTTCTTCAATTAGGTGGGGTACAACCTCTGTATCTGTTTCCGATATAAAAATATGGCCTTTTTTAATAAGATC
>CAYIOB010000017.1:0-14487 GCA_964364925.1 uncultured Gammaproteobacteria bacterium | reverse complement strand
TTCACATCTTTTTACCGGCGGCTTTCCGTTTCTTTCAAAAAGGGCTTTGATATCCTCCATTCCCAAAGCCAGTCTTCCGGTGGATTTTCAGACTCCAGCCCTAGTTCGCTGTCAGTCGGGATGCCGTGAATCGGACACGGACTACCGCACCCCCAGCGCGGCGTACTACCACTATACTACATCCCGCGATTAGCCTTAGTATTATATACCATTACGCTTATAATTTTAATATCGCTTGCGCAGCAGGTTTAAGGGAAATTTCAACTAAGTATTCTATATCAAATTAACTAATTTTTGTTTAAATATTAGTCTAGCTTTTCAAGAAAATCATTCTGTCAATAATTCCTTCTGAGAACAACCAACAACATGGTCTACGTATTTATCTTTCCTTTTGATATGAGGTATTCCATCACTTGGCTTCCTGCTATCCCGGCAAAAAGAGCTAGAAGATAGACTCCGAATATAATTCTTAATTCAAATGGAGAGGTCCTCATCATTCCTAAGATAAAAACGCTAAGCCACGATATGATCGATATGGCGGCCATAGCAAACGACAGCCGTCTTATTTCCCTCAGTCCCTTTTCTTTGTCAGAAATTTCTCCGAAAGGCATTGAGGTAAGTTTTGGAGTTATAAACAGATTAAGACCGGCCCCATTTACGATAACTACTAATAAAATAGTCATTTTTGCAATAAATTTTGCGGACTGATTTAACCCTTCTGCATCCGGAAGATAAAGACCAATCCCTGATACTATTGAGATAGCAAGCCCAAACCATATAATTTGCGAAAAGGTTTTCAGAATATATAATTCGCTTTTTGATATTCTTAAATCTTTAAGAAATCTCATAAGCAAAATGTCTGAAAACACTGCGCCTCCCAAACCTAGAACTAATCCGATAACATGAAATCCTACAATCGGCCCTCTGTACTGCACAAGGAAAGACAAGAACTCAAAGGAAGAACCATTTATTGCAGCTATAAAAATAATGGTGCACAAAAAAGCAGACAGCAAGCACCATGTGCAGAACCGGCGAATTAAAAATGCCTGAATAAAAGTTAGATATATGGAAAATAGAAAAGCTACTAAGCTTAAGGATAATACGGAAAAGGTAAATAAAGGATGCTGCTGATTAAATGAAGGAGTGATAGAGAGAGATAAATAAGAAAAGAAAATAAGCAAATAATAGGCTATCCCTAAATACTCGACGGGAATATGAAAAAATTTTGAGTGTTCGCTTTTTACAACTGCGTCACAGTCGCCTTTCATCGGGCAGACGACAGGATGCGGCTTTCTTTTTTGGAGCGCTATATATAATGCAATTAAAAATCCTGCAAATGAAGACGCAATAATAACAAGATTATAAATATGCATATCTTTTAGTGTAGCAAATTCTTAATTGAATCAACAAGCGCTATTGTGCTAAAATTACTCCTGCCTGTTCCGACCAATATATGCACAATTTAAAAGAGTTTAAGAAAACATTTGATCCTATTCTCAAGCAATACTTAGATAAAAAAATTGAAACTTTTTCTAAAAATGTCAGCGACCCTTTTATCTTAGGTATTGTAAATTACTCGCAAAAACTGATAGAAACCGGGGGAAAACGTGTAAGGCCCTATATCGCATACCTCATGTATAAAGCTTCGGGCGGAAAAGAGACAGAAAAAGCTTTAGAGTTTTTTGTTTCGCTTGAATTATTCCATAACTTCGCATTAATTCATGACGACATAATGGATAAAAGCTCTGTAAGACACGGCGTGCAAACCGTTCATGAATATGTAAAAGAAAAACTTCAGAAAGAAGGGAGAAGCGGAGACTTAAGTCATATTGGCAATTCCCAAGCTATTATTTTAGGCGACATCTTGCTAGCTTGGGCTTTTTCTGTCTTTGACGAAGTTAATTTCGATGAAAATAAACTAAGAAGCGCAAAATCATTTTTTAACAAAATGGCCGATGATGTATTTTTAGGACAGGTGATTGATATCGATATTGCTTCAAGAAAAGATATTCCAAAAGAATTAATCGATAAAAAAGATAAACTTAAAACCGCAAGCTACAGTTTCATAAGACCTCTTCAAATTGGGGCATCTCTTATTGGAATTGATAAAAACACCGAAAAATTTTGCTACGAATTAGGATTAAATCTTGGTTTGGCTTTTCAACTGCAAGACGACTTATTAGACTCCGAAAATACAGAAACCAAACAAGAAGCTTTAAGAAAAATTGAAGAGCATTTGAAAAACGCTAAGGAAATAATCGAAAAATCAGATCTTAATGAAAACAACAAAGAAGAATTTTATAAATTAATAGACAGTCTCAAAAACAGAAAGCATTAGAATAAATGTTCTTTTAGAAGATGAGCTCCTTTAGCCGGATAATTAACGATTGTCCTGGAAACATCTTCCACTTCAGTTAACTTTTTAACCACAGCCTCAGCGTCCCTTTTTTCACATATAAGATGAATGTCTTGCCCTGTGTTTACGGTAAAATATACCTGCAAGCCATCCGCTCTCCACTTTTTAACCAAGTGCATTATTTTTAAAGATGCCGGCAGTAAATATATAAGAGAAGGTTTTGAAGTAAGCATTATCGAATGAAGCTCCAAAGCTTCTGCCTCCAACACTTCTCCGAAAGCCTGGAAGTTTTTTTCTGCTATATATTCTTTTATTAATTTAATTTTATTTTTTATCTTTTCTAGACGTATCGGAAAAAACGGGCTCGACCCAACCAGCTTTTGCCCCTCGGTTGTTGGTACGATTTTTTTCTCTTTACTAACAATTGCCACAACATCAACAATATCCCAATAACTTGGGGGGTACAAGGAAACGGAATAAGATGTATCGCTTGTGTTTCCGTCCAGCCATTCAACAAATCCATCGGGAATAGAGCGACAGGCTGAGCCCGACCCTTGCCTTGCAAGAATAGATAATTCTTTTTCGGAGAGACTAAGCCCGGCTGCTTTTGCGCCCGCAACCGTAAAGGCTGCAAATCCCGATGCGGATGAAGATAACCCCGTACCTGTCGGGAAATTATTATTAGTTACAACCTTTGCTTTATCATTTATATTTGCTATGTTTCTAATTCTGTCCAGATGTTTTATCGCGCGGCTTCCTTCATTAGGTTCCTTAGTTCCGTTAATAATTATATTGTCCTCCTTATACCCCAGGCTGAATTCGACCGTAGTCGTTGTGAGTAAATCACTTAAATTCATCGATATGCTGCCATTTTCGGGAAGACGAAGGACTTCGTCTTTCTTCCCCCAGTATTTAATAAACGCTATGTTTGATGGAGCCTGTGCCGTTGCTTTCATAATTATTCTACCCTTACGCCTTCGGCATTGGTTTTAACAGACAGAACTTGCCCGCCTGCTTTAGCTATTGCTCTTTCCACTGATTGTATTTTATCTTCAGGAGACAGGGCAACCATGCAATCTCCCCCGCCAGCCCCTGAAAGTTTTGCTCCGTATGCTCCGGCTTCAATTGCGCCGGAAATCATATTGTCTAACTTATCAATACTAACCCCGAGTTCTTTTAGAAGTTTTTGATTTTCATTCATTAAACTGCCAACATGGCCCCAATCGCCGGCAATAACAAACGACTTCGCTTTTTCAACAATTGCTTCTATTTGACTATATATTTCCTGAAGTCGGTCGCTATCATTAGCGAACCTATCTTTAACATTATTTATAAGAGTAACCGTGTCTGCTTTAATTCCGGAATAGCCAACAATCAACGGAAGTGAAGAAATTTTGAGGGGTTCAATTACTTTTCCTCCTGTAATAAAATATAAAGTTCCGCCAAAAACCGCGGCGGCAACGTCAAAACCCGATCCTTTACCCTGAATATCTAAAACAGTTTTGTAGGAAATATCAAAAATTTCCTTGCTGTTTAATTTCAAATCCAGTAATTCCGATAGGGCTTTGACAACGCAAACAGTTGATGCAGACGAAGAACCAAATCCAAACTCCGACGAGAATTCGCTTGATGTAGTAATGCGAAGTCCGGATTTTAATTGATGTTTTTCGGTAATATTTTTAACTGCGATTTCTACAAATTGCGCTCCTTTTGGAATATCTCCCTTACCTAATTCCGAGAGTGCTTTTTTGTATCCCACGACTTTTACGTCTGGTGCTTCAAATTGAAATTCTTGCGAATCCAAAATATCAACGGTCACCCTCATGCGCTGATTAACTGCAGTTACTAAGCACGGGTGATTATATACAACCGCATGCTCACCCAAAAGCATTAGTTTGCCCGGAACCGAAACAGTGACTTTATCCATATCTTGCTTGCGATTATATCATTAATTAAGTTCTTCCCTTAAACCCTCAGCCCCTAAAGCCAATTGGGCCGGCTTTAATCGGTGGGATTCTAGCGCTTTCTCAAGTCTTTTCAAGCTTTGATGATAAATTAATACAATCCCCGTTGCTTTCGTTTTTCCTCCGGCTCCGCAGATTTTTGCGGCTCCTCCTGATTTTTCTATATCCCTGATTATTTTTTCTACAAAAGGCGTGACAACCCCAAGCTTTTCGAGATTTAATTCTCCCTCTCTGATTATTTGGACAATGTCTTTATGATTTGATTGCTTAAGTGCCGGAAGAAGCTTGTGGACTAATTTTTCCTGCTCATCAAGAATTTTCTGGGTAGATTTGGGCTCTTTTTCAAGAAGACCGCGGACAAGACTTACCATTTCTCCTGTCGTTTCCGACGGAGTACCGGTATCTATAATATAATAGTTTTTTGACACTTTAAATGGTAAAGATAAACCAAGCAGTTTTATTCCTCCTTGTCCTGAGCTTGCCGAAGGATCGTCTTTTTTAAACCAAACCAACCCGCCGAAACAGCTTGTTGCATTGTCTCCTCCCGAAGGTTTTCCATGTTTTTTTTGTTCACAAAGAAAAGCAATCTTATTAATAATCTCTTTATCGAAAGGTTTGCTGGTAAATAAAGATAACGCGCCAATTATCGATACTGCCAAAGCTCCCGACGATCCCATTCCCGCGCCGACAGGAATCTGGGAATCAATAACAAGATTAAAACCATTAATAGAATTAAGTTTGTGATAATTTAAAAACAGGCCAATAATTATTAATGGGTAATCAAGCGGGTTATTTGTAATCGATTTTAAAAGCGCAGTATTGTTATTTCCACTGTAAGTCTCCCAATCTTCCTCCGCTTTTTGGAATTTTTTAACTACATCCTGAAAGTTAATTATTATTTCTTCTTTATAGTTATGAGATATAACTTTAATTAGCGCATCTGTCCTTGGAGAAATTTCTACGAGGCACCTCTTGTCAACTGCCGCAATAATTGCAGGTTTATTGTGAACCACCGCATGTTCTCCTAATAAATGTAGTTTTCCCGGGGCTGATACTTTAATCATTTTCATGAGGCTTAAATTTAATAGTGTATGCAATGACACTCTCCGCATCTTCGGGAGTAAACTTTCTAAGTACCGCTATTACCTTTTTCCCTTTTTTCAAGTCGGAAGAATCCCAGTCTACGAGCTGCCCCACCATCTTATCTTCACCATCCATCTTTACAATTACCACAGGGTACGGCGCTTCTTTCATAAATGTTTTCGCAGGAACCCTAATTAACGTCCATTGCAGCAATGTCCCTGTTTTTCCAATAACAGATGCAACATGTTTTTGCCTTCGCCATAATTTTACAGGTGTTATTTTCATAGCATTATATTTGCAAAATATGTATTACCGCAACCGCTCCGCTGCCGCCAACATTATGCGTTAATCCAATCTTTGCGCCTTTGACCTGTCGTGGCCCCGCTTGACCACGAAGCTGTTCTGTTATTTCAACTATCTGTTTTATACCCGTTGCTCCTACAGGATGACCGCAGGCTTTAAGACCGCCGGAAGGATTAGTAATAATTTTTCCCTTACCCAAGGTAAACTTATCTTCTGCGATATCTTCCGCTCCTTTTCCATTTTTAGAAAATCCAAGGTCCTCGGTTGCAATAACTTCCGCAATAGAAAAGCAATCATGAATTTCCGCAACATCAATACCGGATGGCGTAATATTTGCCTTTGAATATGCCTTATTTGCAGCGCGGGTAACTGCGGAAAGAGTAGTAAATGATTCTCTCTGATAAAGAGCAAGCGTATCGGTTGCAACTTCACTTGCGGAAATATGTACTGGGTTTGATAATCCCCCGGTGTTTTCGCTGCTAATTATAACCGCAGACGCGCCATCTGAAATCGGAGAGCAATCCAGTAATTTTAACGGGTCGGCAATTTTTGTGCTTTTCATAACATCCGCAACAGTAATTATATTTTGAAATTGTGCTTTTGCATTTAAAGACCCGTGATAATGGTTTTTTACCGCAACTGAAGACAATAGTTCTTCGGAGATATTGTATTGCTGCATATACGCCTGCGCCATAAGCGCGTAAATACCTGCAAATGTAGCTCCAGCCTGACGTTCCTCGTCGGAACCTGCAGCCATAAGTCCCGAGGTAATATCCTCTTGATTAAAATCGGTCATCTTTTCTATACCTAAAACCATAACCGTTTTATGCTGCCCGGCAAGAATACTGTTAATCGCGTTATGAAGAGCAAGTCCCCCCGACGCACATGCTCCTTCAATATGAAATGCTGGTGCGGAAATACCTAGCTCTTCTGCGAAAAATGACCCTAAATTTCCTTGATTTCCTAAGATTCCCGCCAACATATTACCCACAAATAAAGCATCTACCTGTTGAGATTTTAGATTAGCGTTTTTTAAAGCATTTCCCATTGCTTCACGGGCTAAAGCACGGGGAGAAGTTTTCCATAACTCTCCAAATTTTGTTGTTGCGGCACCCAAGATATTTATTTTCATAGTGTATGCGTATGTTTTAAATAAGTTGCATATGAAACATAAGACTTATCCTCTATTTGCTTAGCAACGGGCAATGTATTTTTCTGCTTTGCAGTTAAAGTTTTTGTAGTTTCAAAAATAAATCCGTCCGAACCGGCTCCCGATCCATAAGAAACAAAGAAGATTTTTTCATTTGGTTTTGCTATATCTAAAACCGCAGCAAGCCCCAGCAAAGAAGACGCAGAGTATGGATTACCGATTTTATCAACAGTTAAGGAAGGGGCTAGTTGTTGCGAAGTAAATCCCAGTTTTTTCGCAACAACCCTGGGAAACTTACCGTTTGGCATATGGAATACGCAGTAAGAAAAATCTTTCGGAGAAAGCCCGCTTTTTTCAAAAAGTTTTTTCCCCTCGGAAGAAACATGAGCAAAGTATGCCGGCTCTCCTGTAAAACGCCCGAAATGAGACGGATATTTTGCGCCGTCTCTTCTCCAAAAATCAGGAGTATCGGAGGTAAACGATGACATTTCAAGAACCGAAGCTAAAATTTCGGATTGCTTGGCGCCGACGATATAAGCACACCCTGCGCTTGCCGCCGTATACTCCAAGGCATCATGAGGTTTACCTTGGGCAGTATCGCTTCCTATAGTCAGCCCGTATTCAATTTGCTTACTGTTTAGAAGTCCCAATGCCGCCTGCATACCGGCAGTTGCAGCTTTGCATGCAAACTCTAAATCAGCTGCAAAATAATCATTACCAATGCCTAAGTATTCTGCGACAATTGACGATGAAGGATTGACTGCGTAGGGATGGGTTTCTGACCCAAAATAAACACTTCCTATTTTGGTAGGACTTATGTTAGCCATTGCAAGAGCTCTTTTCCCAGCTTCTATTGCCATAGTTACAGCATCTTCGTCCAGCGCCGGGACCGCTTTTTCCGAAACCCTAAGGCCTGCTATTATCTCTTCCGCATTCTTTTGCCACATTTCCGCAATATCCGAAACCCTAACGCGATATCTTGGCACATAAGTTCCGTACCCAACTATTCCGCTAGTCATATTAACTTTTCCCCCTTCCAAGCTTTACATGTGCTTTTACCAATGATTTTTCCGCAAGCGAAGAAAGCAACGAAAGCTCTCCAGCCAACACGGCTCCTCCTAAAACTTCTGCTAATTCAGTTGAGGTCTTAATGCCGACGATTCCTAGTGCTTCTTTTTGAGTTGCAAGAGCTGTCCCGCCCCCAACAGTTCCAAGCATAATTGCCGGAAGATATACGGAAAAATATAAATCTCCATTTTTAAGGATTTTTGCCGTAGTTAATCCCATACTTCCTTCAACTACATGAGCAATATCCTGTCCCGTTGCGGCAAAAAAAGCTGCCACAATGTTTGCATAGTGCGCATTAAATCCTAAAGAGCCGCTCATGGCGGATCCAATCATGCACTTTGCAAGCCAAACTTCAAAAATTTCATCGGGGGTTGTTTTTAATACGTCTTTTACCGTTTGTTTTGAAACGATTGCTTCCGCCCAGACTTTAAATCCGCGGTTATTAATAAAATTAATCCATGCGGGTTTTTTATCAATATCGTAATTGCCTGCGATAGATACGCATTTTGCCCCCGTTTCTTTTTCTATTAACTCGGAAATTTTATCGGTAGCAATTGTTGCCATATTCATTCCCATTGCATCTTGTGAATCAAAGTAAAAACGCATGAAAGTATAGCTGCCTTGAGTTTTTACATCTGCTTTTTTAAACTTGAGGTGACTTGAGGTTTTTTCCGCGGCGGCTGCTACTCTTTCCTTATTATTCTTTATCCATTGATAAAGCTCCATACTTTTTTTAATTGACCCTGTATAAAAAACCGGTCCGCGGGTTACCCCAATTTTGTGAACAGCAACTTGAGCCCCGTTGGAAAGAAATATTGCCTTACATCCCCTGCTAACCGATGCCACAAGAGCTCCCTCAGTTGTTGCGAGCGGAATATAGAAATCGCCTACGGCATGGTTACCTGTTATTTTTAATGGTCCGGCAATTCCCAGAGGAATTTGTGCTGCGCCTATCATGTTTTCGCAATTTTTCGCAGATGCCGTCTTTTCATCTAAAGAAAAATTTCCTATGTGCCGGATACTAATATTAAGTTTTTCTTCCAAAGTTTTTCGCCTTTGGCTTGCCGAATTCAAGCTCCGCATGTCCATACAAGAATCAGCCCAAAGAAGGGCTTATATAGTATAGTCGTAAAAATTGCAGAAATCATTCGCGCAGTGCTATAATACATGCGTGGCTACATTTATAGAAAGTATTATTTCCGGCGACTCACAGTCTGTTATTGAATTTTACAAAATCTATTCACCAAAAATCCTTTCTTACCTTCAAAAACGTCTGCCTACAAATGAGGACGCGCAGGAGGTTACAAACGATGTCTTTCTTGCCGCAATTGATTCTTTATCTTTGCTTGAAAAAAACGGAAATTTGCAGGCGTGGCTTTATAAAATAGCACATAATAAAACCGTTGATTTTTACAGAAAAAGGAAAATTAAGTCTGTCCTTTTATCTCAAGTGCCGTATTTGGAAATTGTGGCCGCAGAAATTAATCAGCCGGAGTTTCAATTTGAAAAAAATAAAGTAAGAGATAGGATAGAATCGGCTTTCAAGAGCCTGCCTGACATTTACAGAAAAATACTTAAGCTTCGTTACGAAGAGCAAATGCCTGTTAAACAAATAGCCGAAGTTTTTAATCTTTCTTTTAAGGCAACCGAATCTCTGCTTTTTAGAGCGCGTCAAGGCTTTAAGCTTGCGTATGAACGAGCGTGAATTTATTAAAACCCTTCAGGAAAGAGCAAGAGAACAAGAAAAACTAATTACAAGTATGCCCCTGCCAAGGATATTTTCTTCTGTAAGCTTATGGTTTGGAAATCATCCCTGGAGAATTGTGATACCGTTTTCACTTATTCTTACCCTTGTACTTTGGGCGATTTTCGGAAAATCTTATGAGAATCTTATATTAACGGTATTTGGAAAGCTATGAAAAAAAATACTTTTTTTATTTTTGTTGCCTATGTTTGGACTAAAACTTTGCTGGGGCTTACTTTTCATCCTTTTTCCACCATACGCGAAGTTACAAGACGTCCGGTCCTTCTGCCTGTAATTTTTTCTCCGTTAATCGGATTACTTACGCTTTTTGTATTGGGAAGGTTTGCGGCTTTGCTAATATCCGTATATGGCCTAAGCCGTGAGCTTATCGCTTTAGTACTCAGCACCGCTCTTATTTCAATACTATTTTGGCAATTATTATTAATTTACTTATTAATAAGTTTTCTTATTGCTTTTTGGAGAAGGTAAATATGATAAATCATGGATTAGTTGTATTAGTTGACGAAAATAATAGGGTCCTCGGAACGGCACCCAAACTAGAAACCCATAACGCAAATACGCCACTGCATCGGGGATTTTCCGTATTTTTATTTGATAGCAAAGGCAACCTGCTCTTACAACAAAGAAGCAAAACTAAAAAAACATTTCCTCTCGTTTGGTCAAACAGCTGCTGCGGTCATCCTAGGCTTAATGAGTCAAACATCGATGCTGCAAAAAGACATTTAGAGCATGAGCTTGGAATTAGAAATGCTGATGTTTTGGAAATAATTCCTGATTACAGATACAAAGTTTCTATGAATAACGTATTTGAAAATGAAATATGCCCGCTTTTGGTTTGTTTTACCGATCAAAAACCAACCGCCAATAAAGATGAGGTCGAAAATCTAAGATGGATTCCATGGGAAGATTTTTTAAAAGACATTGCGGACGAAACTAAGGCTTATTCTTTATGGTCAAAAGAAGAGGCAGAGCTACTTTCTAAAAACGGGAAATTTCAAATACTCTTTAAGAAATATACAGCCTAAGCTTTATCTCTTTGGGGACTGTTTCTTGCGTCTTGCTTTTCCACCCATTCCGACTTTTCTTCTTTCTCTAATTCTTGAATCTCTTGTTAAAAATCCTCTCTTTTTAAGAATTTGTCTATTTTTTGGATCAACTAAAGACAATACTCTGGAAATTGCATGAATAACTGCATCCAACTGACCGCTTTGTCCTCCGCCTGCAACTCTAAAAGTTAAAATATATTTATCTAAACTATTGGTAATCTTTAAGGGCTCCAAGAAATGTGCCCTTGCTATCTCGCCGGAAAAATAAGTCTCTATTTTTTTATCATTTACAAAAACTTCTCCTTTTTTGACTTTTTCTCCTGCCACAAGAAGACTATCTTTAACGGTTTGATAAAGCCTTACCCTTGCTACGGATTCCTTACGTTTTCCAACAGCAGCAATATATTCTTGTTTTAATATCTTTTTTTCTTCCACTGTTTCTTTTTGTTCTTCTGTTTTTAAAACTTTGGCCATATTATTTACTTTCAGCTTAAGGCTGGTCCGCCTTTGGCGGAAAACTTATCTTTATATCTATGCTCTTCTCCGGAAAAAATAAATAATCTATTAAGCATTTTATCTCTAAGTTTATTTTGAGGCAACATTCCTTTTACAGCTTCTTTTATTATTTCTCCGGGCCTTCTTTTCCTTAAATCAATAAGTTTTTCTGCTTTAAAACCTCCAGGATACCCGGAGTGCCTATAATATGTTTTTAGAGATTCTTTTTTGCCGGTAACTTTAATTTCTTTCGCATTGATTACAACAACATAATCTCCACAATCTAAATTTCTTACAAAATATGGTTTTGATTTTCCCGCTAAAATCATTGCGATATTAGATGCCTCTCTTCCCAAAATTTTTTCCTTAAGATCAATCAGATGCCACTGCCTTTTTATATCCGACATCTTTGTTGCCTTTGTTTGCTTATCCATTTTTTCCCATACTCCTTTTCGTTTTGCTCTTTGGCTTACTCTTCGCCTTTACTTTTGTTTTTACTACTTTCTTAGGCTTTTCTATTGATTTTTTAGTTTGTTTTCCAACCACCTTTGTTTCTTCTGTTTTTTCTAAAACCGGTTTTTGCTCAACCCATTCTAGCAAAACCATTGTCGCATCGTCGCCAAATCTTTTTCCAAGCCTTACCATTTTCGTATAACCACCTTGCCTTTTATTAAATCTTGGAGCAATATCTTTAATCATTTTTTCCAAAGCTTCCGGAAAAAGCTTGGCGGACAATAATTTTCTTGCCAAAATACCATCTTTCTTTGCATTAGTAACTAACTTATCCACTTCTCCTTTAATCGCCTTTGCTTTTGCTTCTGTTGTTTCTATCTTTTCATGCAAAACCAATGAAGACATAAGCCCTTTGAAAAGCGCTTTTCTTTCATTTATGTCTCTTTTTAATTTTCTTCCAAAAACGTGTTTCTTCATACAAAAAATCCGAATTACAAAATCCGAAATACGAAACCCTTCGACATTGCTCAGGGTAAACAAATTCAGAATTGCTTGTGGTGAGTTTGTCGAGCTATTTCGAATTTCGAAATTCGAATTTCGGATTTAATCTTTAAATACTTAAAGATATACCTTTTTCCTTAAGCTTCTCTTCAATAACAATAATAGATTTTCCTCCCATGTTTCTCATGGAAACCAAATCTTTTCTTGGCGCTTCCAATAACTGACCAAGGGTTTCTATTCCGCCATTCCTAAGGCTGTTATAAATTCTTGTTGGAAGATCTAATTCGTCAATTGTTAATCTTAGTATGGCTTCGGGAACAGATGGATGAGAAGCTGTACTTTCGGAAAGAGCAACCGCCTTGGGTTCATAAACTTGGAAGAAATATGATGCCAAAATTTTTGCAGCTTCATCCAAAGCCTCCCTTGGCTTAACTATTCCGTTTGTCCAAATACTTAAAACCAGGCTGTCTAAGTTTGTTTGTCTTCCGACACGAGTTGCCGAGACTTCATAATTAACTCTTCTTATTGGAGTAAAAACTGCATCTGTAGTCAAAACTCCTAATGTACTTATCTTTCTTTCTTCTGTCAATGAATATCCCATTCCTCTTTCAACGGTCAATTCCATATCGAGTTTTGCTTTTTTATCGCTTAGAAAACCTAAATAATGATCTTTGTTTTCAATTTCAACATCTTCCGGAAGTTCCAAATCTTTTGCCCTAATTTCCTTGGGGCCTTTTATTGACAATTTTACAGTTGCGCTGGCTTTTGAATTAAGAAGGCGAAGGTTGAGTCCTTTTATATTAAGCAAAAAATCAACAACATTTTCTTTAAGACCGGGAATTGTTGAAAATTTATGCTTAACTCCTGAAATTTTAACCGATGTTACTGCAGCTCCCGGAATTGAAACAAGAAGCACTCTTCTTAAAGCATTTCCAAGTGTATGACCGTAACCCGGTTCTAATGGTTCGATGGTAAATTCTCCAAATTCGTCTGTAACTTTTTGCTCTTTAATTTTAAAAATTGGATCAACCATAGAGAGTTATTTTACCATTATCTGGAATAATATTCAATAATCAACTGAAGATCAAAAGGAACCTCTAAATCTTCTTTTTTGGGCATTCTGATAAGCTTTCCGGAAACGCCTTCTTTTTTTATAAAAGGTAATAATTTTCTTTCTTTATCATTCAAAAGTTCTATGATTTGAGGATTTTTTTGTATTGTTGCAGAAATAGAAATAATATCGTCTACTTTTACCTCGTAAGAAGGTATATTTACCTTTTTTCCGTTAACGAAAATATGTCCGTGAGAAACAAATTGTCTTGCCATTGTCCTCGATCTTGCAAAACCCAATCTATAAACAAGATTATCAAGTCTTGTTTCAAGCAAGGAAACAATCATCTCTCCTGTTTCACCTTTTCTTTTTTGAACGGTCTGAACTAATTTTTTGAATTGCTTTTCTAAAAGACCATATGTTGCTTTTGCTTTTTGTTTTTCCCTAAGCTGTGTTCCGTATTCGGAAAGTCTTTTCTTTCTTTTTCTGCCATGAATACCCGGAGGAACGTTTAAACGCCTCTGCAAACTTTGAGAAGTTTTATCTAAAATATTAACCCCTTCTCTTCTGGCTAACCTATGTTTTGGTCCTGTATATCTAGCCACGTCTCCTCCCTTCGGTCGGCAATAACCCAATAAGCAAATAAGCAAAGCTCAAATTAATTTTTGAATTATCGGATTTAGACATTGTTGTATTGATTTGCATATTTGTCATTTGCATATTTGAGATTATCCTATACTCTCCTTTTCTTTTGCGCCCTTGGCCCGTTATGAGGCATTGGCGTTATATCTGCTATCGCAGATATTGAAAGTCCTGCCGATTTAATCGCCCGTAAAGCTGCGTCTCTTCCCGAGCCCGGTCCTTTTACATAAACTTCTACTATTTTTATTCCTGCATTTATCGCTTTTCTTGCAACTTGCTCAACTGCTGTTGTGGCTGCAAAAGGTGTGGATTTTCTTGTCCCTTTAAATCCTGCGGCTCCGGCGCTACTCCAGGCAACAGTATCTCCTTTTTCATTAGTTATCGTTACCAGGGTATTATTAAAAGTCGCCGAAATATAAATCTTTCCGTTTTCTGAAACTTTAAGGGTTGATTTTTTCTTAGCCGCTTTTATTTGTTTTTCTGTTTTTGCCATATTTATTTAGTAGGTTTTGCCCCTTCAGGAGCGCCAATTCCCATTTTTGCCGCCACTTCTTTCTTTATAGCACCGATTGTTAACCTCTTTCCTCTTTTTGTTCTAGCATTTGATTTT
>CAYIOB010000016.1:0-14649 GCA_964364925.1 uncultured Gammaproteobacteria bacterium | reverse complement strand
CCCCAGGCCCCCAAGCCCTTTCATCATAAACTTGAATCTCGTCTTTTTCCTGCTTCCATTTATCCAGAATTCCTGTAATCAATTCCCACGAACTTTCCAACTCATCGCTTCTGTTAAAAAGCATCTGGTCGCCCGCAAAAATATCCAAAAGAACCCTCTCATACGCTTCTAACCCGCTTGTCCCAAAATCATCTTTGTAGCCAAATTTCATATTTACAGGCTGCAAACTAAGCTTTGAACCCGGAGTTTTTGCAATAAACCGCAAATCTATCCCCTCGTTTGGCTGAATTCTAAAAGCTAAAACATTGCCGATTTCCGGACATCCGTATTCCTTAAAGAGGATATGACAAGTCTGGATAAAAACAACCGAAATTTCAACCAAATTATTCTTCATTTTCTTGCCTGCCCTAACGTAAAATGGCACTCCTTCAAACCTTGGCGTATTTATAAAAAGCTTTGTTGCTATAAAAGTTTCCGTGTTGGAATCAGGCGAAACGTCTTTCTCTCTTTTGTATCCTTTATACTGCCCTTTTACAATTGGCTTTTCTTCATTAGCGTATGTAATTGCACCAATAACGTTTGCTCTCGCATCCCTTAGGTCTTCTTTTGTAAAGCTTTTCGGCTGCTCCATTGCGACTGCGGCGATAAGCTGCATTAAATGATTTTGAAAAACATCCCGTAAGATTCCAACTCCATCGAAAAACTTTCCGCGTTTTCCAATCCCGCTTACTTCTGCCCACGTAATCTGCACATGATCTATGAGATTTTTGTTCCAAACAGGTTCGAATATTCCGTTGGCAAACCTGAATGCCAACATGTTCTGAACCGTTTCCTTACCTAAATAATGATCTACTCTAAAAATTTGTTTTTCTTCAAAAATTTCCGCTAATTTTTTATCAAGATTTCTTGCGGTTTCCAAATCTTTTCCAAAAGGCTTTTCTATAACTACTCTTGTCCAGTTATTCCCCTGATGTCCGCATCCTTCTGATAATTTTGTTGAAACTAAATTGTTTAATATTGTTTCGTAATGATCAGGAGGAGTTGCCAAATAGAAAAATCTGGTAACGCATGCTCCCATTTTTTTATCTATTTGCAAAAGCTGACTATTAAGCTTGTTATATCCGTTTTCATCCTCAAAACTTCCCGATTGATACAAAAGATGGGTTGCAAATTCTTTCCAACCTGCATCGTTTTTTTGTTCCTGGAAATAATTATGGAATTCTTCTTTTGTAAATTCCCGTCTTGAAAATCCAATTATAAAGAATTCTTGGGGCAAACTTTTATTTTTATAAAGAGCAAAAAGCGCGGGGATTAGTTTGTTTTGCACTAAATCTCCTGTTGCGCCAAAAATAATCATTACAAAGGGACTTGCTACAAGCGGAGATGAAGTAATCATACTAAAAGATTATAAAACTATTGAAGAAAAATATAAAGAACTATCTTGACCCCGAGTTCCCCCGATAAAATCGGGGTTAAATCGGGGGTTGACAAGAAAAAATTATCCCCGTATACTACTTCGGAATTATGGCAGGACACGAAATAGAACAAATAGGACAACCAACCCCGCAACAAGTAGCAAAAGATGCTCTAATCAGTACCCCTATCCATGAACTAGCAGCAGCTATACCCGCACAATCTGCAGAAGATGACGAAATGGTATTGAATGAAACCTTGAACACTCTCGAGCTTTATTCAGGAAATGGAGCTTTTAAAGAAGAGGACCTTAAAGATGCGGTATCCGGATTGTTTGAAGTTATTTCTCAAGCTGTTGCTAGAGACGGAGGAGATATCAATGATATTGTTTCCAAACCTTATGAACCAAGGCCCGGCCGTACGCTAAGACGTTCCCCACTCTTACCAGACGATAATCATGCAATACGGCTTGTGTCTCCCTGGGAAGGTATCCTTGAACTTCGAACAGGCCCATTTCATGATGATGCAGTTAATATGACCTATCCGCCCCAATTAAAAGTATCCCTGCCAAAAGACGGACTCCAACCCTCAAGCGACGGCCTTAAATCATTTGCAAGAGCTATAAGAATCGTTGCGGATGTTTTTCCCCGTAGCCCAGAGCTAATTAGAGACTTAAATCAGTTGGTCGGTAATTAGAATTGTTTTTTCTGCAATCCCCTTTTCCAGTAAAAATCTTGCGGGAATTTCCCCTATCTCTTCTTGCCCTGAGCCTGCCGAATGGGTAAACATTAACTTAAGAGCTTTTTTCTTTTCTTTTCCAAAAGCCAAAACAATTATTAAATCGAGTTTTGAAAGCCCTAGGAAAGTTAAGGTAATTCTTTTTTTAAACTCCCCGGGAAAATCATCAAAACTAGTCACAAGTTCTTGATTATTGATTATTGATTGTTGATTTTTGTTTCCGGCCGGCAGCCCGGCCGTGTGTCCGTCTGCTCCAATCCCCAAAATCCCAATGCTTTTTCGGAAATAACCGAACAAATATCTAACTGTATCATCATAATCTCTTGCAGTCTCTTCACTACTTTTATTTTCAAGAATTGGATAAAATCGTACGTGATTTTCAATATAAGAAATCAAACCCGTAGCTCTTATCATTTTTTCATTGCTATCGTTATGCAATTTTCCCCCATACCGCTCGTCGACCATTGCAACGGCACCAATGCTTAGTCTTTGTTCTTTTGCCAAGATTTCGTAAAGTGATTTCGGCGTTGAACCGCCGGATAAAAAAAGAACCGAAGTTTTGGAAACATTTTCGTAGAGAAGATTCTTGCAGACTTCAAAACCTTCTTGCGGGTTTTTAACTTTAACAATTCTTATTCCACCCTTATACATATTTGATAATGGACAATGGATGCTGGAAGTTAGACCTTGAAATTGGAAGTTAGAAATTAGAGATCAAACCTCTATCTTCAAACTTCAAAATCTAAACTCCAGTTTCCAGTGTCTATCTTCAAGCAACTCTTACTTTGGAAGTATGGGTTGGCCTGTAAAAACCCTTATTAAATCGTGGATTGTTATAAGAGCAATTAAAGTTAAAAGCAAAACCATACCAATTGCATGAGCATAAGATTCCACTTTTTGATTAACTTTTCTTCTGGTTACCGCTTCTATTAAGATAAATAAAAATCTTCCGCCGTCCAGAGCCGGAATAGGCAGGATATTTAAAATCGCCAGATTTAAAGAAAGTAATCCGGTAAAAGATAAACATGTACTGATGTTTGAACAAAACAAGCCCGTCAATTGGGCAATTCCAACAGGACCGGCAACTCCTTCGGGGACTGCTCCTTTGCTGAATAAATTATAAACCACACTAACTAATCCCGAACCGATAGCATAGGATTGCCTTAGAGCCTCCCAAACTCCGACAAAAGGTGCTTTATACCAGGGGTATTTTACGTTTATTATGTTTTGCGATATTGCAACTCCCATAGGCCCCTGGTCGGCAGGATATTCTTTTCTTGGCGTAATTTCCAGATTCTTGATTCCAGATTCTTGATTCTTGATTCTAAGCGTGAGCTTTTCGCCTAAATGCTGTTTTGTAATATCAACCAATTGGTTAGGATTTGTAATTTTTACGTCTCCAATGTATTCGATTGTGTCGCCAACCCTTAAACCTGCTTGTTTTGCCGGAGCGCCATTTATAACATCTGTAACGACAACCTTATCCCCGCCAACTGCGACCCCAACCACCGAAAACAAAATTGTAATTATGACAACCGCCAGAGCAAAATTCATAAAAACTCCGGACACAACAACCAAAGCTCTTTGCCAGATAGGTCTGGCGTAAAACGCCCTTCCCTCATCTTTAACTTTTAACTTTGAACTTTTAACTTTGAAGCTTGGCTTGCCTGCTCCTGCTTCGTCTTCCCCGTAAAGTTTTACAAATCCGCCGATTGGAAGCCAGTTTATGGAATACATTGTCTCCCCCCGTGTAATTCCGAATGCTCTGGGCGGAAGCCCAAATCCAAACTCTTCAACCTTAATTTTAAGAAGTTTTGCGACGATAAAATGCCCGGCTTCATGAACGAGCACTAATATAGAAAGGATAACTAGAAAAATAATAACCGTCAAAATCATAACTTAAAGAGTATACCAGAAGATTTAAGATTTATGAAGTATGAATTCCAATTTCTAATTTAAAATTTTAAATTTTTAATGAAACTATTAATGTTTTAATTTTAAAAATTTGAGCTTTGGATTTGATTAGAAATTAAGAATTAGAAATTAGAAATTGCAGGTTATACCTGCATTAACTCTTCTTCTTTTTTCTTACCTAAGTGGTCTATTTCTAAAATTATATCGTCTGTTAATTTTTGCACTTCTTTTTCCGAACGAGCGCAGTCATCTTCGGAAATTTCCTTGTCTCCCAGCTGTTTTTTTATTTGCTCCATAGCTTCGTGTCTTACTTGTCTTATTTGAATTTTTCCGCCTTCTAATTTTTGATTTACCAAATGAACCAATTCCTGCCTTCTTTCTTCGGACAAAAGCGGTATGGAAATTCTGATAACGTTTCCGTCAATTGAAGGCGTAAAACCAATATTGGCCTCCTGTATGCCTTTTTGAATTTCACCTATAATTGTGCTGTCAAAAGGAGCAACAAGTAGCGTTTGAGAATCGGAAACGCTAACGTGGGCCAACTCAACAACTCTCATTTTTGCGGTTCCCGCGTAAGCATTAATGGTTATGTTTTCAACAAGCGAAGGCGTGGCTCTTCCAGTTCTAACAGTAGAAAGATCGGTTTTTAAAACCTCTATTACTTTCTGCATATTTTGCCTGGCAGTTGAAGTTAAGTCCATATAATTTTAAAAAGATTTTCTTGATGTTAGATATTCTTGACGTTTTTGATCTTGACGCCCTTGATATCTAGAATTCAAGATTTCTTGATTTCAAAAATTCAAGATCAAGAAAATCCCACTTCTAACTTCAAGAATTCTGTAATTAAATTCCAAGCCTAGTAAACTGTTTTATCGTTATATTCTCGCCTAACTTTGCAATTGCCTGCTTGATTAAATCCTGAATTGTAAACGATCCGTCTCTAATATATTCCTGTTTTAAAAGCGTGTCAACATCTTTTGGATTCATTGCGGCAACTTGCATTGCTACTTCGTGAGCCAAATGCTTAAAATCATCTGTTCTTGCAACAAAATCTGTTTCACACAAAATTTCGACTAAAACTCCTACTTTTCCGTTTTGATGAATATAACTTTCAATAAGTCCCTGCGCTGTAGTTCTGTTGGCTTTTTTCTCTGCTTTTTCAATGCCTCTTTTTTTAAGCCAGTCTAAAGCCTTTTTGTAGTCGTCTTTTGTTTCCTCCAAAGCCTTCCGGCAATCTGCTATTGAGGCACCTGTTTTTTCTCTTAATTGTTTGAGTAATTTAATATCTGCCATATTTTAATTTAATACTTAGAATTTTCGATGTTAGAAGTTAGAGATTTTTGCTCTTGAATCTTCGATTTCTTGAGTTCAAGATTTCAAGAATTCTTAATCCAACTTCCCATTTCCAACTTCAAAAATTCTTAAATTTATTCCTTCTTTGTTTCTTGCTTATTGGTTTTTGAACTTTTTGTTTTTGGTTTTGAAACGTTTTTCTTTGCTTGCTCCGCGGAGCCTTGGCGGAGTGGAGTTTTTTCGTCTACTTCTGAATTCTGCTTTGCAGAAGCCGCGCTCTTCTTAGCTTGTGCTTCAAAAGCTTTTCTTCCCTCAATCCAGGCATCCATTATGTAGGCCGCGATAAGCTTTATACTACCTACCGCATCGTCATTTGCCGGAATTGGATAATCGATTACATGTGGATCCGCATTTGTATCAACAATTGCAACAGTTACAACTTTCATATTCCGAGCTTCTCTAACTGCCATATCTTCCAAATGCGAATCAATAATAAACAGGCAATCGGGTTTTTCTTTTAACTCCGCAACTCCGCCGTATAAAGCTTCTAATCTTTGTTTTTCCTTTTCCCAGAGACCGACTTCTCTTTTTGTGTATCTTGCTCTTTCTTCGGCACTTGCTATTCTTTCCTTTAAATCACTTAGTTTTTTATAATTCTTGGAAACTTCGGAAAGGTTTGTTAAAACGCCGCCAATCCATCTATTTGTAACATAAAATAGGCCGTCATTTTGAACCTTACCTTCGATATTGAATAAATCTTTTACTCTTTTTATTTCTTCCTGTATAATTCCCTGTGCTTGCCTTTTTGTAGCAACTATCAGAAGAGTTCCGCCTCTTTGCGCCAATTCCTTAACAAAAATGCCGGCTTCTTCTAAACCCTGTTTTGTTTTGGCTAAATCAATAATGTGGATGTTGTCGCGAGCTTCGAATACAAAATCTCTGGCCTTTGGATTACTGCGTGTTACCTGATGGCCAAAATGGCATCCGGCCTCTAGAAGTTCTTCAAGTGTAATTTGCTTCATATTTTGTCCTTTGCCGTTTCCAGCGAAACAGCCCGCCACTCGAACTTTATAAACTTTACGAACTTTATGACTTTATAAACTTCGTACAAGGACAAATGTCCGAATGTGAGTGATCCGACTATTATATAAAAAGTTTTTCAACAATGCAACAATACGTTTAGGGGTTCAGCTCCTAATCTTAAGAGAGGCGTTTTGAAAAAGGATACTATAAAGAAGCGCATCCGCTTTAGCTTCGCCGAGTCAGACTCGGCGAAGCTAGGAGGCCTAAAAAATAGGGCTTGACAAACATAACTTGACAAGTGTTTTAGTATCACTCTAATATTAGATTAATGGCCGAAGAGCAAAAAAAGAATAACAGCCTTAAAAACCAGGCAACATTCGGGATAGGAATTGCGGGCGGAATTCTTGTTCTGTTTATATTATTTTTCATCCTAAATTACTTTAATGTTCTTTCTCTATCAAGCCTTTATCCAAGAATGTTCGGTTTTCTCCCCCACCTGCCTTTTGAAACTTCAACAACAAGCAGGAATTACCAAACACCAACACCAACGCCAGCAAAAGTTGTATCTGGCCTTGCGACAAAGGAGCAGATAGAAGAATACCAAGCATACGTCAAGCAAAAAGGATTTGCCGACGCTTTCCCTTTTCCCAACGATTCTAAAAGCTGGTCGGTGGAAGGCGTGTACGCGGGATACGAAAACAATACAGTCAGTGTTGTTACCATCAAAGGGCTGATTAAATTTTTTGTAAATCAAGCCACAAGTTTTGAAACAATTACCATAGTTAAAGGCTCGAAAGAAAAAGGAGGAGGGTCTTTTAGGACCGCAGGGCTTTATAAACTGGATAAATTCCTACAAACCGTTACAACAGGAAAGTTCTTACAGATATATTACACAAAATTAAGCGATACAAACATAAACGCTACAAGAGTAATTTACTATCCGGATTTAAAATAAACCCTAGCTTGACTTTTTTTTAAAAAAAGAATGAATCATAACTTTAAGGCTCAACTTTTATTGTTCCTCTTTGGCTAGGTGCGAGATGATTATGGAATTTCCAGATTCCTGCTTTTTCAAACTTAAAACTCCAGTTTTTGTCAAATGATATGGGTTGTGTGGGATCAAATTCCGGATATAATTCATGGGTTGGGTGAAGATCAGATGTAGGCCAAAAAGGGTTTTTGGCAATTGTACTAAACTTTACAACATCTCCCTTTCTTATTGTTAAGTTTTCCGGCGAAAATCCTTCTTCGTTTAAAACAACTAGATATTCTTTGCTTGCGGTATTAGTTTTGCCTGCAAGAGTAAATGCAATCAAAACTAAAATAGCACTAAGTATAATAATTAAAATAAATTTAATATTAAGTATTTTTCCCATAACATTTATCTTTATATTTTAAAGGTAAGCTTTCGCAAAACTCATGAAGCTCGGAAGAGCCTGTGTTAAAATTAGATAAGGAATATTCCACAAGCAAATTATAACATTGTTCTTTTGCAGATGTTTTTTCTGCCAAAGAGCAAGTATCTACCGCTTTATAAATAAATTTTTTGTCTGCCTGAATCATGCTATTTGCAGAATCTGCAAAGCATTCACCGCTTCTTTGTAGGGGTAATGAATTGCATACTGCCTGAATATCCTGAGAATTAAAATTGGTAGATTGTCCTAAAATATGAAAAAGTTGATTAAAGCAAAGATCTTGCATTTGTTGATTAGATGGAGCACTACAGTAGCTTACGATTCCTTCTGCTTTCTTAATTTCTTTGGAGAACAGCGGCCATCCCTGTCTCCAACATGACTCTACAACGTTTTTATCCTTAAATTCGGTACAAAAACTTCTTAAACCTTCTTTTTTAGGCGTTTTATTTCTTACAAGATCAAAATCCTCTGTCTCTAAAGGTTGAAACAACTGCATAAAAATACCGTCGTAGCAGACATTTTTAAAATTTCTTCCGTCATTTTTAGTTGCAATGTTATCGCAGATTTTAATGGATTTTTCAAAGTCAGCATTTGTGATATACATTGTTAAATGACCTAAGCCGTGATAACAAATTCCCTGATCAAGACCTGTAGGGTTCCAGTTCGGTTTTTTCTCACAAGCAGTGGAAAGATCAGGCCCTAAATCTTCAATTTGCTTATCAGACAAATGTTCAGTTTTAAATCTTCCCTGCATGGCTCCATGAAGACATCCATTAGAGCACATACCATTTGCAGGACAGCGGGAAAGAACTTGTGTCCATTTGCTTGGGTCTTTTTGGACTTCTTTTTCGCTTAATTTATGCCCCAAAACATGACAATATGCAAATGATGGGTCTTTTTCTTGTACAATCCGTGTAATTCTAAATGCATCTTCCATAGATATTTTGTCTATAAGTTTTGGAATTTCGCGATCGTAACAGCTTGGATGGTAGGAGGAAGAAGAGCATATTGCAATAACTGTTTTTGCATACTCATCAAGGCTTGTTTTCTGAAAAACATTTTCTTTTTTAGTTTGGGAAAAGAAAATAAGAGCAATAAATAAAAAAAATATTCCGGATATTGCAAGAAATAACAGCGCTTTTCTTTTTTTGTTTTTATTATTTTTATTGTTTTTTTTCACATTACAGAGGAATACTTGCCAGTTTAAAACAGGTTATCTTATCTTTTTGCTCTAATCCCTGGCATAATTCTGACGCGATGTTCTTTTTTGAGGGAATTGCAAGATACGCTCCTCCGGCTCCAGCCCTGCATAAAACTTCTGCTTCTATGTTGTATTCTTCTGCAAGATTTTTACATAAATTTATTGTTTCTTGAGGATTATATTCTGTGAATTCTCCGGCAATATTTCCCGCACCTAAATAACATTGCTTTCTATTATTTTCCTCCACAACATCCTTACAAATAATACCGATATTTTTGTATTTTTCATTTACGTCTCCTTTAAGAACGGTGGCCCACCATTGGGCTTGCCAATAAAAACAAGGGGTTTCAAACTCCGAGGAAAGATTATTGCATGGGAAAAGAACATTATTTTCCTCAAGAGGCCTGGTAGTTCCGTCTACATCAAGCATTGTCTGGAAATTATATTCCATAAAAACACCCCCATAACAACCTCCTATAGAATCGTTAAAAGGGAGAGTTTCGCATATCTTAAGAGACTGCACTAAATCATCGTACTTGTATCCGATATTGGCAATAATGCCATGTCCAATTCCATGCTGGCAACCCAAAGACTGAGATTTTAGGTTATCTATGCAGGCTTTATTGAGTTCGTAAACTGTTCCCAAGCCTTCCTCGCGAATTGCAGTACCTAAAAAGCTATGATAGCAACCAAAATTAAAGGAATTATCACAGTATGAAACACCTTTTAAGCCTGTTGCATTGTAAAGTGCTTTTCCGAATACATGCGCATTCGCATGCTGTTCTCCTATTTTTAAGCCGGAATTTTCCTCTTGGAATTTTTCATAAGCTTTTTGCGGACCAATGTCTTTTATTATGTTTTCCCATTTTTCGAGATTATTTTTGCTGCCTAACTTTTCTTGAAGATTTGAAGTCTGAGTTTTTGTTGCATTATTGTTCAAATTTTTTACTCTAGATGAGTTAAGGTAAAAAACGAAAACCAGTTCAAGAAAAATTGATATCAAGAATGTAATAAGAAGTATTTTTAGAAATAAATATTTTTTAGCATTTTTAGTAAATTCTTTCTTCTGTTTTGCCATGTCTATTATTTATAACAATCAGCTCTAAAAACTTCCGGCAATCTTTTGCAAAGATCAGTTCTTTTGGCCGGGTCAACTATGTATTGGCGTATTGTACCGACTAAATTCCCATAACAATAATCTTTGTACTGATTCTCCAAAATTGCACAAAAACTAAACGAAGCATCGGGATTATTTTCTCCTCCCCAAAAAAGCGACTGAAGAGCAGTTCTCAAACACTGGATTGTGCCGTCTGTTTCATTTGCAAACGTGCACCATCTGTAAACTGTTAAAAGCTCCTCTTTGGTCATACTTCCAACATCTCTTATATCTCTTGATTTTGCCAAAACCACAAACTCCTTACCAAATCCGCCAAAACAGTTTGCCCTGTTTGCCAAATCCTGTTGGGTTTGTTTAGGCATATTAGAGCAAAATACAAAGGCATTCTTGTAATTTTCTTCTGTTGGACTGGCAAGATTCGCTCCCGCTGCCTCAAATAAAAAGGGGGTTATATATGTATAGCATATATCGTTTGTTTCGCTAGGCATGAATTGAGATTTACAAAGAGAAAGAGCATCTGAAGGATTAAGGTATTTTGGCCTTTGTCTTTGCCACGTAGCCTGATCGTGGCCTCCCCCACTTATTATTTCCATAACAGCTCCTCCTACGCACTCCGCAAATTCCCTGCCGTAATAATCTTTGGTTTTAGTTTTTTGACAAAGCTCAACTGTTTTAGGAAAATCATAGCCCGTATAAGCTAAAATTCCGTGCCCCAAACCGTGGAAACACATCGTGTAAGCACCAGGCCCGCCCGGAGCCCTGTGGCAAACTTCTGTTATCTGCGGGATTGCTTTGTCCGCTTTTTTGTAAAACATATTTATAACAATTGCGTGCGAACAGGCGTTTCTAAAATCCTCTGTACAGTATTTTATTCCCTCTATTCCCTGCTGTTTATAAAGTACTTCGCCTACGTCGTGACCCAAAAGATGCAAGTCTATATTTGGAGGAATCGGCGCTCTTTTTAAAACCTCGTATGCGTAAACTGCTCCCTTTTTATTGGCAAGAGCCTTAAAGTAATCCGAAATGCTTTTGATGGACCAATCATTTCTTTGAGAAAGTTCATTAACTTCTGAAAAATCTTTAGGAAGATCATTTTTATATGCAGATGTTTTGCTGTTTTGAGTGTCCGGATTTTTTTTGCCTGGGGACAAAAGAAACATTAAAAGAACTATATTAAAAAAGCCAAGGACTAAAACCAAAAAAAATAAAATGTTCCCTCTTGATTTTAAATATTTATTAATATTTTTAATATTGAAACTTTTCTTATTTTTAATTTTTGCCATTATAAATAATAATACTCCCAAGATAGCTTTAGTGTCAATAGACAACCAAGTAAGTTAACCCATAAAAATATATACTTTTATTATCTAGGACCCGGAATATAAATATTAAGTCTTGATGCTGGACACTGGAAACTGGAGGGTGTCCCGATGGTCGTTGCCATTCGGGATCCCGCACGAATGGAATTCGTCGGGAGATTTTGAAACTAGGTGCTAGAATTTTTGAAGTTAGAAGTGAGACCTCTTTGAATTTGATGCTTTGATATATTGAGGTTATTGAATAAATTGACTAGAATAAAATAGATGATCAAGAGTTTTTTGGATCTTGAAGTCTACAAGGAGTCATTTCAGTTATCTCTTGAGATAGAAGAGCTTCTTAAAACTTACCCGACTTCGGAGAAATTTCTCTTAGCCGACCAGATGAGAAGGGCTTCGAGGTCCATACCTGCTCAACTCGCCGAAGGTTACGCAAGAAGAGAATCTATTAAAGACTTTCAAAGATATATTAGAGACTGTATTGGTGAGTCTAACGAGATGATAAATCACCTGCTCCTATCAAAACACAAAGGTTATATTAAAAAAGCGGGCTATGCAGATGAATTAATTGATAGGTATAATAAATTGGGTAAGAAATTAATGAATCTTAAAAATAACTGGCAAAATTTCAAATAAGTCAAATGATCAAAGCTTCAAGGATTCAAGATCAAAAATATCAAGGATATCTAACTTCAAGAGTTCGAATACCTAGTGTCTAGTATCAAATCGCTCCCTTCTTGACATCTCTTCTTTTCTCTTCTACCATTAACTTAATGGAGGAGTTTAATTCCGCCGACATTCTGAGAAACCAAAACAGAAAAAAGCGGTTAGCTTTTCTGGAGGTGGGACTATTTGAAATAAGCTTTGTGCTTATTTTCATTGTTGTTATTTTCGGAACCTTAAATTATTTCAATATCCTTTCCCTTTCCACTCTTTATCCCAACCAACTTGGTTTCCTCCCCCGCAAACAACTTACAAACACAAAAATTAATCAAAAAGCCGCAGTCTCAATGCCAACCCCCTTTGCCAGCTATAATTGGAACTACGCGCAGACAACTTTGGAAAAGTTTTTAAGAGACAATATTAATCCCGAATTTCTCCCAAATAAAATTCAAGGAGAACAAGGACTAATAGCAACAGACAGCGGAAGGGGAACAGAATATGAGTTTGGAGCAAAATGGGAAACAGATAATGAGTTTATTGTTGGTTTTTTTCATTACGGGCCAAAAACCAATATCCCAAGTGACATGCAATTTTTTGTGCAGGTTAAAAATAAAGATTTACCAACAGCAACTCAGACCTTGACTAAGGAATTAAGTCAAAAGTACTTAAAAGATGTTCCTGCAAATGTTGATTTTGAATGTGGTATAACTTCCGATAAAAAAACTTCGTACTGCGAAACCATGTCTAATATCTCTTCCGGGAAAAAGGGTTTTGGGATAGCAGTATCTGCGCAAAAAATCGAATCCCCCAAGACCTTTCCGATTGTTATTGTATTTTCTTGTTTTATTCCTAAAAATGGCATATACTACAATAAATGGAATAGCTGTATTGCAAATAAATAAACTATGGCAGTTGAAGCGAAAGTGGGGCAACCATTACCAAGATTAGAAAAGACTAAGCACAAAGGAACAAGTCCTTGGAAAATAGCAAGGAGAGTGTTTCTTGCTGCCGCATTAATTGCCGGAGGGAAGGTGATAGTGGATGAAGTCCAGAAAGTAGGTTTTAATCCCAGCGCAATAGCACAAGATATTGGAAATCAGATTGACCAAGAAGCAAATAAGCTAGTTATCCAACGAAACACTGATAGTGGCTATTACGACTTAAAAGCTCCCCCGGGCAGAACGGCTTCCCCGGAAACCGGTCTTGCAAATATTTCTGTCAAAGATATTCCTGCTATTCCGGAAAACAATAATTCAATTCCCAAAGATTTTATAGGTTTTCCAACGTTTACCGGCAATATTGGTTTTGACGCATTTATTAATGGTATTCCCGGACCGAATAGTGAAAGGATAAATCCTCAAGCATTGATTACGGGTTACCTTGTTGCCAAAGAAAAACAACAAGATGGTTCTTACCTTTTTGCAGTGGAATTACCCTACCTTGACGGACAACAGGATATTCTAAAAAGAAGCGACAAAACAAGTAAACCCGAATTAAAAACTACTAACGAAACTAATTCTATGTCTCCAACACAAAAAGTAAAAGAGGACGTTGTCGCGGGAGCTATTATCTGGCTTAAACTATTCCCGGGAGAAAATCCAACCTACTATCCATTTACAACAATTACTAGTTGGGGAGAAGAATCCTTTAAGTTGGCAGGACTAGGGGAGGGTGAATCTCACGGCGGCACGGGAGATAAGGGATTAGTGGATTATGCCAATATAGGAGATTCTGTAAGAGCAAGAATAGATTTGGAAGTCAACTTTAATTCTCAAGATAATGATGTTAATCCTCCTGTTGGCAACGGTTTAAAAGACTATGTTAGCACTTATCATTATGCAGATAGTATAACCAATGCGGAAAATCAATTTAAACAAGTAATAAGCGGAAATATGCAAACAGCAAAAATATTGATAGCTGATGCGGGTAAGAATATTCCATTGAACGAACAGGTAGAAGGAAAAAGATACGTATTTACACCAAGTTTCGTTGTATTTTTACCAAGATAAGTGAGTTATCAAAAAAAAATTATTACGTTTATTTTTTCTTTTATTCTGTTCGGATTTTTTTTTGCTAGCGTTCTTCCTAAGCCTGCACAAGCTCAGCTTTGCTTAAGTCCTTCCGATTGTGCACCAACTGAAACCTGCTCGGGAATCTTCTGCGTTACTGTTCTTTGTGGTGGAGATATTACATGTTCCGGTTACACTGCCTGGAATAGTGGTAATAATGCCACTCATGGTTGTACTGCTTTTAAATCAGTTCTAGAAACTTGTTCCAAAACTTGGTGTGGTGCACCCTGCCATAGCAGTGCAGATTGCTCTGGCGGAAGAACATGCAACTCCTCATGCAACTGCGTTCTCACTTACTCCCAGGGGTATTACCAAGGTACTTATTATAGTCAGGGATATTACCAAGGTACTTATTATAGTCAGGGATATTACCAAGGTACTTACGGGGGATATTCCCAGGGATATTATCAGGGATATTACCAGGGATCATATGGAGGCTGTTCAACCCATCAGGATTGCCCATACGGCGGGACTAATGCCGTATGCA
>CAYIOB010000015.1:0-15368 GCA_964364925.1 uncultured Gammaproteobacteria bacterium | reverse complement strand
ATCATGACAAAGATATTCTAAAAATCCTTTATTGTAACTTTTTCCATGACACTTTTCACATTTGCTTAAATCGCATTTATTAATAACAACATCACAGAATCTATCTCTAAAAAATAATCTCAAAATAACACCATCACGAGTTTCATCAATTCCAGATATTCTATGATCTCCATTTCTAGAATAGTTTGGAATATCTAACAATACATTACTTCCAAACTGATAATGTTCAAACTTATCATTACTACAATTATTTCCTTTAGGAAAAACAGAGGAAAAGCAGAAGTTTTAACATCCGGATTTCAAGCAGCAAATGGAGATTTGGTCGTCACCTTGGACGCGGACCTTCAGGATAGGCCGGAAGAAATAGGAAAGCTTATAAAAAAACAAAAGGAAGGATTTGATCTTGTTTCAGGCTGGAGAAAATACAGAAAAGATTCATTACAGAAAAAATTGTTTTCCAAGCTATCCAATTTTCTTTTGAGTTTTTTGTGGGGCGTAAAACTTCATGATTACAACTGCGGGCTAAAAGTATACAGCAAAGAAGCGGCAAAAAACTTAAATCTTTACGGAGGCATGCATAGGTTTATTCCGCTTCTGGCTCGGGAGAAGGGTTTTAGCGTAACCGAACTTCCCGTTGAGCACGCGGCAAGAAAATTCGGAAAATCAAAGTACGGGTTTTCAAAATTCTTAAAAGATTTGCCCGATTTATTTACAATACTTTTTTTAACAAAATACGCAAAACGTCCTTTGCATTTTTTTGGTTTTGTCGGAGGAATACTTGGAGTGATTGGATTTTTTATACTCCTGTATTTGTCTATCTTACGTTTTATGGGCGAAACTATCGGAACAAGACCGCTTTTAGTGTTTGGTATGCTTTTGGTTTTGTCGGGACTTCAACTGCTTTTTACAGGATTTTTGGCAGATTTAATTCTTCATATCTCTCAAAAAAGCGGAAACGAACAAGACGAAGATATTAAATACGCTACCAATAAATAAGATAGAATTGATTTATGACTATAGGGATTGATATATCTCAGCTTGCATACGAGAATACAGGGGTAGCAAACTACTTAGAGAACCTAGTTCAAAATTTGATTGTTTCAGATAAAACTAATCAATACATATTGTTTTTCTCCTCTTTGAGAAAAGATTTAAGATTTAAGATTAAAGATTTAAGAACATATCCAAACGTCACAATTAAGCAATTTAGGATTCCGCCAACGCTTTTGGATATCCTGTGGAATAGGCTCCATATAGTGCCGATTGAAAATTTTATTGGAAATATTGATGTTTTTATTACCTCGGATTGGACAGAGCCACCAACAAAAAAAGCTAAAAAAGTTACGATTTTATATGATTTAATAGTTTATAAGTATCCCGAGGAAACGCATAGTCGAACAGAGTTTAATCCTTTCAAGTTTACCATTTCCCCCGACATTGTTGCATCGCAGAAAAGAAAGCTTAAGTGGGTAAAAAAAGAGTCGGATATGGTTTTTTGCATCTCAAAATCAACAGCGCAAGACGCGCAAAAAATTCTCGGAATATCGCAAGATAAACTTGAGGTTGCGTATCCGGGAATCGGTTAGTATAAGCTAAGGAATTTTTGAAGTAGGAAGTTGGATTTTCTTGAGCTTGACGTCTTGAATTCTTGAAATTAAGATATCATATCAAAGATTCAAGGTCAAAAACGTCAAAGGAATCTAACTTCGAATATTCTAAATTTAACTTTATAAACATATGAAAATTGGAATTAACGGTTATGAGGCAGTTGTGCCTCGTTTCGGTTTTAATAAAAAAACTGGTTTGCCCAATAGGGTTGGAAGCAGTGAATTTTGCTTCCAGCTGTTGTCAACCCTTTCAAAAATTGATAATGAAAATCAATATTCCGTATTCCTCCCGGCTGATCCTTCTTCCGACATGCCAAAAGAGAGAGAAAAATGGAAGTATGTTGTTTTTCATTCAAAAAAACTTTGGACACTTTTGGGGTTATCAAGAAAACTCAAGACTTGTAAGCTCGACGTTTTCTTTTCTCCTACGCATTATCTTCCTCTTTATACAGCTTTGCCCTCGGTTATATCAATTCTTGATGTTTCTTATCTTTATTTCCCAAATCTTTTTAAGAAAAAAGACTTATACCAGTTAAAGCTTTGGGGAGGGTATTCAATAAAAAAGGCTAAAAAAATAATTACCATAAGTAATTCCAGCAAGAATGATATAATCAAAATGTATAAGGTAAATCCGGAAAAGATTGCTGTCGTCTATCCCGGAATCAAACAGGATTTAGGATTAAAGATTAAAGATTTAAGAATGAATGATTTAAGTAAAAAATACGGAATTAAAGGAGATTATATTTTATTTGTTGGCACATTGCAGCCAAGAAAAAACATCTCCAAGCTTATCGAAGCTTTTTCGTTAATCATAAATCATAAATCATCAATAGGCGATTTATCGCTGGTAATTGTTGGTAAAAAAGGCTGGCAGTACGAAGAAATCCTGGTTGCTCCTAAGCAATTTGGTGTGAGCGAGAGAGTAAGATTTTTAGATTTTGTTTCGGATGAGGATTTCCCTTCTTTATATAAAAATGCTTTATGTTTTGTATTACCCAGTCTCTACGAAGGCTTTGGGCTGCCTATTTTGGAAGCGATGCAATACGGATGCCCTGTTGCAACAAGTAATGTTTCCAGTCTTCCCGAAGCAGGCGGAGACGCGGCTTTGTATTTTGACCCAAGAAACGCAGATGAAATTTCAAAAACAATAAAAAAAGTAATAGAAGACAAAAGCCTAAGAGATGAAATGATAAGAAAAGGATATGCTCAAGTAAAGAAATTTTCCTGGGAAAAAACAGCAAGAGAAACTTTGAAAGTTTTACAAGATTTAGGGGTAAAATAATGAAAAGAGTAATAAGAAGGATAAAAACAGTCTTTTGGGAATTTGTTGTTATGAAGCTTAGATGGACGGGTCACGTTCCATCTCATCATATAAGAAGGTTTTTCTATAGGTTTTACGGAGTAAAAATTGGAAGCGCTTCAACAATTCACATGGGAGCAACATTTTACTACCCACCAAATATTGTAATAGGTAGGGATTCCATAATAGGAGAAAATGCTGTTTTGGATGGGAGAGATAAATTAATTATTGGAGACCATGTGGATATTGCAAGTGAGGTTATGATTTATAATTCTCAACATGATACGTCTGAAGAAAATTTTGCAGGAGTGGAAAACGTTATCAAAAAACCAGTTATTATTGAGGATTATGTTTTTATTGGCCCAAGAGTAATAATTTTACCAGGAGTAACTATCAAAAAAGGTGCTGTTGTTGCAGCAGGCGCTGTTGTAGCAAAAGATGTGGAAGAATTTAAGATTGTCGGAGGAGTTCCTGCAAAAGAAATTGGCGAAAGACAAAATAAAAACCCAAACTACAAGCTTGGTAGGGCCGCGTGGTTTAGATGAACGAAGTTCATAATCCTATGGAATTATCAATAATAATTCTAAATTACAAGACAAAAGACTTAACAACTGACTGCATAAATTCTATTACCGAGCAATATAAAAAAGAACTAGATGAAAATAAATTTGAAATTGTAGTTGTAGATAACAATTCGGAGGACGGCAGTTTTGAGACAATCTCTAATTTAAAAGCGGCAATTTCCAATTTAAAGGTTATAGAAAGCAAAGAAAATTTGGGTTTTGGAAAAGGATGTAATTTAGGAGCAAAACACGCAAATGGAGAATATTTATTATTTCTTAATTCAGACACTCTTATAAAAGATCAGGGATTTGTAAAAATGGTTGATTATTTAAAGAAAAATGAAAACATTGGAATTTTGGGAGGAAAGCTAAAAAACGTTGATGGAACGAGTCAGCCTTCGGTAGGAAAGTTTTATAACCTTTTTAATCTCTTTTTTATGCTTTTAGGGTTACAAAGATTAGGATTTTTAAGAGAAAGTCCCAACTCTATAAAAAAAGTAGATTGGGTAAGCGGAGCATGCATGATGGTAAAAAAGAAAGTTTTTGAGAAAACGGGAGGATTTGAAAAAGAGCTTTTTATGTATTGGGAAGATGTAGAGTTTTGCTTTAAAGTGAGAAAAAAGGGCTTTGCAACTTATTTTTATCCCGAAATAACACTCTTTCATAAAGAATTGGGAAGCAGTAATAGAACTTTTGCTATTATTAATATTTATAGAGGAATCTTATTTTTTTATAAAAAACATAAACCTAAATGGCAATATTATATTGTTAGATTTATGTTAAAAACAAAATCAATACTTCTTGTAAGTTTAGGCAAAATAATCAATAATAAATACTTACAAGACACTTATTCGCAAGCTTTAAAAATATGAATTTTTTTTCCTCCTTTGTTAAAGATAAGGTTTTATTTTTACTAACGCTGTTTTTGTTGATTTTTATTCCCTTAATTCCCAAAATTCCTCTTTTAGATATCAAAAATACCTGGGTTTATATTAGAACCGAAGATTTTGTTGTTTTGTTTATTCTGTTATTTTGGATAGCGCTTCTTTTTAGAAAAAAAATAAACTTAAAGACCCCCCTAACGCTGCCTATTTTGATCTTCTGGCTTGTTGGAACTCTTTCTACTCTTCATGGAATATTGTTGATTTTCCCAACCCTTGCTAATGTTTTTCCGAATGTTGCCTTTTTAAGCCTTGTAAGACACGTAGAGTATATGAGCTTATTCTTTATAGCATACCAAAGCATGAATGATAAGAAATTAATTCCTTTTGTGTTTGCAGCGATTGTGATTACTCTTCTTGCCGTTATCGGATATGGTTTTGGACAAAAGTATTTAGGATTTCCCGCTTATCTTACAATGAATGAAGAATTTGCAAAGGGTATACCAATTCAGCTTTCGCAGCTATCGCGGGTTCCTTCCACTTTTGCAGGACACTATGATTTAGCAGCGTATCTTGTTTTAGTGATTCCAATTATCGTAAGCATGGTTTTCGGATTTAAAAATTTGCTTATAAGAATATTCCTTTTATTAACAGCTTTTTTGGGCTTTATACTCCTTTTTATGACAGTTTCCAGAGTTTCCTTCTTTGTTTTATTTGTCTCTCTTTTTATTGTATTTTTCTTCCAAAAAAGAAAACTCGTTCTCTTATCTATACCAATACTTTTGGCATTTGCAATCCTTATTGTTAGCTTTCAATCAACTCTTCTTGATCGCTTTAAGAGCACAATTAGAGAGGTTGATGTTTTAGTTGACGCAAAAACCGGAGATTCTGTTGGCCATGTTAAATTTGTAAAGTCGGAGTATTTTAAAGACAAGATTGTTTTACAAAAAAGAGTTAAGGATAAAGAAGAATTGGTAAAAACAATCGCCGGTGATAGAAACGACCCGTCATCGTCACAAGCGGCAGTACTGCCTTTTAAATTTATTCCGGCTGAAGTTCCTCTTGTTACCGCAACAAATATATCAACAGGAGAAAATCTTCCACAAGGAACAGGCTATATTAATTTAGCGCTTTCCCCTGTTGTAAAAAAAGTGGATGATTTTTTCTATGAATTTCCTCCCGATGTTAAGTCTAAAATATCGGCAGACGCTATAGTTCTCCGGGGGAATTTTATAGTTAAAAAAGCCGCCGCTTATGATCTTTCATTCACAACCAGGTTCCAGGGGGAATGGCCGCGCGCTATCGAGGCTTTTAAAAGGAATATTTTGCTAGGAAGCGGTTACGGCTCCGTAAGTCTTGCGGTTGACAACAATTATTTTAGAATCCTTGGAGAAATTGGTATTTTGGGGTTTGTGTCTTTTTTTGTTATATTTTTGTCACTGGGCGTATATATTAAAAAAATTTGGCCCGATATCGAATCAAACATAGCTAAAAGTTTTGTTTTAGGTTTTGCTGCCGGTTTGGTTGGGCTTTTCCTAAACGCAACCCTAATAGATGTTTTCGAAGCCTCAAAAGTAGCTTTTTTACTCTGGCTTTTAATGGGAATTGTTTTTGGTATTCTTTCTCTTTACAAAAAAACGCAGATAAATCTTTTTGATGAACTTAAGACAATAGCCGTATCAACACAAGCAATAGCAATTTATCTGTTTTTATTATCTATATTTTTGTTTTCTCCGATGCTTGGAAGCTTTTTTGTCGGAGATGATTTTACATGGCTTAGATGGGCCGCAGACGCCCCATCTGGTATTTTAAGATATTTTACGGAATCTGATGGGTTTTTCTATAGACCCGGAACAAAAGTCTATTTTTACCTAATGTATAATATATTTTGGTTAAATCAGGTTGCTTACCACGCCGTATCGCTTTTTCTTCATTTTGCCGTCACAGTTGTATTTTTCGTAATTGCTAAAAGAATTTTTAAAAATACTCTTTTATCTACTTTTGCCGCCTTTTTGTTTTTAATCATGAGCGGTTCTACCGAGATAGTTTTTTGGATTTCCTCAACAGGACATCTTTTTAATGCGCTTTTTGGTCTTTTGGGATTATTATTTTTTATTTACTACGATGAGAAAAAAAAGCTTTATTACTATCTTCTGTCTTTTGTATTTTTTTCTTTAGCGCTTTTATTCCACGAACTTGGGGTTTTCTTACCACTTCTTATTATTGCCTATAAATTAAAAGATAATTCTTTGGTTTTGGTTAAAAACATGTTCAGAAGAAAAGATTTTCTCTTTTTGTTTATTCCGGTTGTTGCATATCTTTTTGCAAGATATATGTCGCATAGTCATTGGTTAAGCGGAGATTATAATTACGATTTTGTTAAACTTCCATTTAATTTTGCCGGAAATATTTTAGGATATATATCCCTTACTCTTTTAGGTCCCGCTGCGCTTCCCTTTTACGAAAATCTTAGAAGCATTACCAGGGAAAACATTCTATTAACTCTTGGAATGATTCCTTTGGTTTTGTTGGGATTATTTTTTGTATACAAAAAATCTAAAAAACTATTTGAAGAACAAGAAAAAAAGGTCGTGCTTTTTGGATTATCTTTTTTTATAATCTCGCTTCTTCCGTTTGTAGGCCTTGGCAATATTGCTTCAAGGTATAACTATCTTGCATCAATGGGGTTAATACTTATTTTTGTTATTTTAGTTAAAAAACTATATAACTTTTTATTGGAAAACGGGAAAAATATAGCTTTTACATCTGTTTCGGTTTTTGTTTTTGTTTATTCTTTTTTTCAGATAATTCAGGTACAGCAGACGGGTTTTGATTGGCAGGGAGCCGGTGAGAAAGTAAGAAAGTATTTTGTCTCAATTGACGCACTATATTCAGATAGCTGGTCTATAAACCCTGTTGAGTTTCACTTTGTTAATGTTCCTATTAAATACGGCAATGCTTGGGTGTTTCCGGTTGGTCTTGAAGATGCTGTTTGGTTTTCTTTTAAGAATAAGGACACGAAAATATATTTACATCAAGACTTGGATAGTGCTTTAGCAAGTACAGAAACATCAATAAATAAGAGGATTTTTAAGCTAAACGACGACGGAAGCATCGAGGATATTCAGAAGATTCAGAAGTAAACTAAATAGTATGAGGATAAATATAAAAAAAATTGAACTTTTTTTATTGTTTGCGCTTTTATTAGCAGGATTTTTGCTAAGGCTTTATAAGTTTGATGGTCCTGTTGCGGATTGGCATTCGTGGCGTCAGGCTGATACATCGGCGGTATCAAGAAATTTTACCCAAAATGGTTTTGACATACTTCATCCAAGATTTGATGACTTATCAAACGTCCCCTCGGGTATATATGACAATCCGGAAGGTTACAGATTTGTAGAATTCCCAATTTATAATGTTTTGCAGGCCGGATTTTTTAAGTTATTAGGTATATTTACAGTAGAAGGGTGGGGACGGCTCGTTACAATTTTCTTTTCGTTAATCTCTTCGGTTTTTCTTTACCTTATTGTTAAAAAGCGCTCCGACTTACTAAGTGCATTAATGACTACTTTTTTCTTTTTATTTTTACCTTTTAATATTTTTTACTCAAGGACTATTCTTCCGGATCCGATGATGGTTACTTTTATTTTGGGAAGCATTTATTTTTTTGATTTGTGGATAAACGAAGATTTACGATCTACTCCGATTAAATCGGAGTTGAGGATTTATGATTTAAGATTTTTAACCGCCTTGGCTTTTACAATAGCAGCGTTTTTGATAAAGCCTTTTGCCGTATTTTTTATGTTGCCAATGCTTTACTTGGTCTTTGAAAAATTTGGGATTGATTTTTTTAAAAAATGGCAGTTATGGGTTTTTGCACTACTTTCTATTTTGCCTTTTGGCCTTTGGAGGTTGTGGATGAGTCAGTATCCGTCAGGAATTCCTCAAAGTCTTTGGCTTTTTAATGGAAGTAATATTAGATTTAAAGGCGCGTTTTTCCACTGGATATTCGCAAAAAGAATTGGGGAACTTATTTTAGGAACTTGGGGTATAACTATTTTTGTTCTCGGATTTTTAGTAGCGAATAAAAAGAATTTTCTATATTTTTTCTCATTTATTTTATCATCTCTTGTTTATTTAACTGTTGTTGCAACAGGAAATGTTCAGCATAGTTATTACCAAATACCGATTATTCCCTCAATAGCGATATTTTTAGGAATCGGCAGCGCGTACTTGCTTAATCCACCCAAAGAGCTAGTTTCAAAATTTAAAACAATTCCTGTTTTCGCTGTTTGCGTTTTATTCATGTTTTCTTTTAGCTGGTTTTTGGTAAGAGATTATTATAATATAAATAACCCTTCAATAATTATTGCCGGAGAAGCTGTTGATAAGCTTACGCCCAAAAATGCAAAAGTTTTGGCAAATTATAATGGTGACACGTCATTTCTTTATCAAACAAAAAGAAAAGGATGGGCAAGTTTTGAAAAACCGCTTCCGGAAATGATTAACATGGGTGCGGATTTTTTGGTTTTGCTAAATCCGAAACCCGAAGATTTAGAAATAGGCAAAATCTATAAAATAGTTTCGTCAACAAGCGACTACGTACTTTTCGATTTACATAAAAAACCATGAAAATATTAATGGTTTCGTCATATCTGCCTTTTCCCCCTTTTTCAGGCGGACATATAAGGCTTTATAACCTCATAAAAAATTTATCCGAAAATCATGAAATAACTTTGGTTTGTGAAAAACGCAGTTTTCAAAAAGAAGAAGACGTCAGGGAAGTTGAAAAAATCTGTAAAAAAGTTATTACAGTTGAAAGACGCAGGCAATGGAGCGCTGAAAATATCATAAAAGCAGGTTTTTCTAAAGACCCGTTTTTAGTTATAGGGCACACAAATAGTCAGTTAAAACTTGCGATTCAAGACGAATTGGTTAGGGAAAAATACGACCTTATCCACGTTGAAACGTTTTATGTTTATCAAAACCTGCCCAAAGTCTCTATTCCTGTAGTTTTGGTAGAACATAATATTGAGCACATGGTTTATCAAAGATATGTAAAGCTTGCAAACCCTTTATTAAAGCCCTTTTTTTATTTGGATGTATTAAAGCTTAAGAAAAAAGAGGAAGAAGCTTGGAAAAAAGCAGATAAGCTTATTGCGGTATCTAAGGAAGACAAGCGTATCATGAAAAGAACGGATACTGCTATTGTTCCAAACGGAGTTGATACAGATACTTTTGTCTTCAGGAGCTTTCAGCATCTACCTTTGGAAAAGCGTATACTTTTTATTGGCGACTTTAAATGGATTCAGAACAAAGACGCGTTAGAATTCATTTTAAAAGAAATCTGGCCGACGCTAAACTTAAAACTTAGAACAGAAGGAGTAAGAGAAGATATTAAGCTTTGGATTGTCGGTAAAAATATTCCGGAAGACCTTAAAAATCTTGCGAAGGCAAAAAATATTATATTGGATGAAAATAACAAAGAAGAAACGCCTTTAATTTTTAGACAATCATATATTCTTCTTGCCCCCTTAAGAGTTGCGGGAGGAACGAGTTATAAAATATTAGAGGCTATGTCCAGCGGCACAGCAGTTGTTACTACTAATTTGGGCATTGTAGGTTTGGAAGCAAAAAATAATACCCACGTTTTATCAGGAGAAACTCCCTTTCAACTCGCGGATTCTGTCTGTAATCTTTTACTTGATCATTCTTTGTATAAAAGAATAACTCTTAATGCCAGAAAATTTGTTGAGGAAAAATATGATTGGAAAAAAATTACTAAAAAATTGGAAGAAGTTTATATGTCTTGTTTATGAAAGATTTATCGATAGTTATTGTTTCGTATAACACAAAAGATTTATTAAAAGAGTGCATAGAATCTATTTATAAAAATTCTAAAGATTTATCTCTTGAAATAATTGTTGTTGATAATAATTCTTATGACGGCTCCGTTGAAATGATTTCCAAAAACTTCAAAGATGTAATTTTAGTAAAAAATAAGGAAAATTTAGGATTTTCTAAGGCAAATAATATAGGTGTTAAAAAATCTTCCGGAAAATATGTTTTATTTTTGAATTCAGATACGTTAGTTAAGGAAAATACTCTAAGGTACATGGTAAAGTTTATGGACGAGTACAAAGATGCGGGAGCCGCAACGTGTAAGCTGAAAATGCCAAATGGCAAAATTGATGACGCCTCTCATAGGGGTTTTCCAACTCCATGGAATTCTTTTGTTCACTTTTCCGGACTGTCAAAAATCTTCCCAAAAACAAAAATTTTCGGAGGGTATAATTTAAGTTATCTTGATTTTGATAAAACTCACAAAATTGATGCGCTCGCCGGTGCTTTTATGATTGTAAGACGTACGGCCGGAGAACAAGTTGGCTGGTGGGACGAGGATTATTTTTTTTACGGAGAAGACATTGATTTTTGTTTTATGTTAAAACAAAAAGGCTGGGAGATTTATTATGTGCCACAAGTTAATATACTTCATTACAAAGGAGTAACGGGGGGAATAAAAAAACATTCCAAACACATCACAACTGCAGATGAAGAAACAAGAATAAAATCTCAAAAGGAAAGATTTAGGGCAATGCGCTTATTCTACAAAAAGCATTACGAACAAAAATATCCGTGGATAGTTACAAGATTAGTTTACTTTGGCATTTCGGTAAAGCAATTAATCTCATAAGAAGCTATTCTATTTAGGTTGTGGAAGCAGATCAAACCACAATGGTCTTTTATTTTTTGGATTTCCGTATTTGTAATTAACCGTTATCTCCTCATCTTTCTTAATATCATTTAAAGCAATAAAATCAATTGACTTTTCTGTATGTTTTATCTTGAATCTTGCGTTTGGTTTATATGAATGGTTGTATATTGATCCAAAACCCAATGCTACTGCCAAGCGTTCCTTATTTTTGCCGAAATAGAAGAAATAAGTAACAAGAATACTTTCTCTTAAATTAGCCATATCATGTTTTGGAACCTCAACAACTGGACATTTTTCAATAATTTCGTCTTTTTTAATATCGCGTCTAGCATAGACTCCTCGTCCGGCATTAAGAATCCTTGATTGCCTAATATATATTTTGTCTGAAGTGGGGAGTTTTTTCATTATGTGATTATAGCAGAGAGGTTGTTATGCTCAGAAGGACGAGCTCCGTCTAATGAAGTTTACCTCTTCGAGCCTGAGCCTCAGAGCCGAATGGCCTGAGAATTCCGAAGGGTTACAGCCTATTTTTTAAATAATGGTTTTATTGGTATAATTCCTCTATGGGAATAGGAATTGACGCAAGGCTTTGGGGACAAACCGGCGTTGGCAGGTACATAAAAAACCTCGCAATTAATCTTCAAAAAATTGATAGAAAGAACGACTACGTATTATTCGTCAGAAGTAAAGACTATGAAGATGTCAGAGGGCTAATAGCTAATAGCAAATGGCAGATAGTAAGAACGGATATCAAGTGGCATTCTGTAGCCGAGCAAATGTTGTTCCCAAAAGTTTTAGAAAAAGAAAAATTGGATCTTGTTCATTTTCCTTACTTTTCCGTACCGATTTTTTATAACAGACCTTTTGTAGTTACCATTCATGATTTAATAATCAATCATTTTCCAACAGGTAAGGCGTCAACACTAATTTTGCCTGTATATAAAATAAAACTTTTCGCTTACAGAGTAATTATTAAAAAAACAGCACAAAAAGCAAAAAAGATTATTACCGTATCAAATGCAACTAAAGAAGAAATCGTTGATCATTTAAAAATTAAAGAAAACAAAATTGAAGTTGTTTATAACGGAGTTGATAAAGGGTTATTAGATATCTCGAAAACAGAACGGATAATAAAAGATCCTTATTTTCTATATGTCGGAAATGCTTATCCTCATAAAAATCTTGAGAGATTATTGTTAGCTTTTTCTAAATTTTCAAAAAAAAACAAAAATGTAAAATTGGTTTTGGTTGGGAAAGAAGATCACTTTTATAAAAAACTTGAAGAAAAAGTAGAAAATATAGGTTTTGAAAATTCAATAATTTTCTATCAAGAAGCTAACGACAAAGAACTGGTTAATCTTTACAGATTTGCCTTGGCCCTTGTTATGCCGTCTCTTATGGAGGGCTTTGGGCTTCCTGTAGCTGAAGCAATGGCAAATGGCTGTCCCGTTTTAGCTTCAGAAATACCTTCTTTAAAGGAAATTGGTAAAAAAGCAGCAGTATACTTTAATCCCAAAAATGTTGAGGATATGGCTAAGGCCTTAGGATTAATGATTAATGATGAAGGATTAAGGAGTGAAATGATTAAAAAAGGATATGAACAGGTTAAGATTTTTTCTTGGGAAAAATCTGCCAAAGAGACCTTAAAGGTATACGAAGAAGTATTGGGTATTAAGAAGTAAGTATTAAGTATGGAATTTTTGAAATTGGAAGTTGGATTTTCTTGAACTTGAATTCTAGAATTCTTGAAATCAAGATATCAAAGATTCAAGATCGAATTCGTCAAAGAAGTCTAACTTCAAATATTCAAAGAAATTGACTATGAAAGTTGCTTTAGTTTATGACAGAATAAATAAATGGGGAGGAGCCGAAAGAGTGCTTTTGGCTCTTCATAAAATTTTCCCCAAAGCTGATTTATACACGTCTGTTTATAATAGAGAAAAAGCTTCGTGGGCAAAAGTTTTTAATGTAAAAACCTCATTTCTGCAGAATTTTCCTTTGGCTAAGTCTTCACATCAGCTTTTTGCGGTTTTAATGCCTGTTGCTTTTGAAAGCTTAAATTTTGACGGATATGATTTGGTAATTACTGTTACAAGCGAATCTGCAAAAGGAATTATTACAAAACCCGGAACTTTGCATATATGCTATTGCTTAACCCCAAACCGTTATCTCTGGAGTAGCTATAATGATTACTTTAAAAATCCGCTATTAAGATTTTTTTCAAAACCGGCAGTTTTATATCTAAGAGCTTGGGATAAAGTTGCCGCTCAAAGACCGGATGAGTTTATTGCTATTTCAACCGCAGTTCAAAATAGAATAAAAGAATATTATGGAAGAGATTCTGTGATAATTTACCCGCCGCTTCAGATATCAGATATCGGATATCAGATATCAGGTAAAACGAAAGATGCTGATTATTTTTTGATTGTTTCCAGGATCGAGGTTATTTCTTATAAAAAAATAGATATTGCAATTAGGGCTTGCAATGAGCTTAAACTGCCTTTAAAGATTGTTGGGACAGGAAAGGGTGAGAAAAAACTTAAAAAGCTTGCCGGATCTACGGTTGAGTTCTTGGGACAATTGACTGATGAGAAACTTTCGTACTATTATAAAAATTGCAGAGCGTTACTTTTTCCGGGAATCGAAGATTTTGGTCTTGTAATGGTAGAAGCTCAAGCTTTCGGAAAGCCAGTAATTGCTTTTAGAGGCGGCGGAGCAATTGACATAATAAAAGAGGGTATAACGGGTGAATTCTTCGATAAACAAACGTCAAGCTCTTTAAAGGATATATTGGTAAAATTTAAAGATAGTAGCTATAATAACAAGTTATGCAGGAAAAACGCAGAAAGGTTTTCTTTTCAGATGTTTGAAAAAGATCTTAGAGAATTTTTGTCTAAAAAATTATCATAAATTATGAAAGTAGTTATTTTTGCAGGAGGAGTAGGAACCAGGCTCTGGCCTTTATCCCGAAAAAATACGCCAAAGCAATTTGAAAAAATTGTAGGAGATAAGTCTACTCTTCAGCTTGCATTTGATAGACTTTTACCCGATTTTAAACCTGAAGATATTTATATTTCAACGGGAAAGAAATACGAAAATACTGTTCGTATGCATCTTCCGCAAATTCCGCCGGAAAATTTTATTTTTGAACCTGAAATGCGAGATATTGGTCCTGCGGTAGGTGTTGCCATGGGAATTCTCGGTAAGAATTACCCCGATTCGCCCGTAGCTATTATTTGGAGCGACCACTTTGTAAAAAAAGAAAGACGTTTTAGAGAAGTTTTAAATTTTGCGAAAGACCTCGTTTCCAAAGATGAAAATTCTCTTATTTTTATAGGGCAAAGAGCCCGGTTTGCTAATCAAAACTTAGGTTGGATTGAGTTTGGTGAAGAAGTGGGAGACATTAGGGGAACAAAGATTTTTAGATTTAAAAAGTTAATTTACAGGCCAAGCTTAGAAGATGCGGAAAAGTTTTTGGAGAGCCAGACTTATGCGTGGAATCCGGGATATTTTGTTACTACACCCAAATTTCTTCTTTCTCAATATGAAAAATTTTCTCCTAAGTCGTGGGAAGGAATTATGAAAATTCAAGAGGCTTTCGGAAGTAGTAATTATGAGAATGTGTTGCAAAAGATTTATCCGACATTTGAAAAAATAAGTTTTGATAACGCAATTCTTGAGAAAATTGATCCTAAGCAAGTTTTTGTAATTGCTGCAGATTTGGGATGGAGCGACGTTGGCGCATGGGAAGCGTTAAAAGAAGCGCTTAGTAAAAAACCCGATGAAAATGTTACCAGAGGAAAAGTACTTCTTGAAGATGCTTCTGATAATCTGGTTTTTAATTATACGGATCAATTGGTTGTTGGAATCGATTTGAGTAAAATGATTGTTATAAATACTGATGATGTTCTTCTTGTTTGCCCTAAAGATTCAGTTCCCAAAATCAAGAAATTAGTTGAAAGCTTGAAGGGTACGGAGCACGAAAATTTAACTTAAAATATGCCTTATATTGAAATTAAGAAAAGTATTTATTATGAATTAACAAAAAGATTAATGGATATTGTTTTTTCCTCGATTCTTATTATTATTTTTTCACCCGTTATCATTCTTGTTTCAATTGCAATAAAGTTAGGTTCCAAAGGTCCGGTTTTGGCAGATACTCCCGAAAGAGTGGGTAAAAGCGGCAGGCCGTTTAAAATGTATAAATTCAGAAGCATGGTAGAAAACGCCCACGAGATTTTAAGAGAGAATCCAAAATTTGCAAAACTCTACGAAAGATATAAAAAAGGCAGCTATAAATTA
>CAYIOB010000014.1:0-16438 GCA_964364925.1 uncultured Gammaproteobacteria bacterium | reverse complement strand
GGTTTGCGCAATAGCTTCTTTAACAAATTTTCTGACTTCCTCTTCGCTCATTTGTTCGGGAAGATAAACTTCAAGCATCTCAAGTTCCTTTTGCTCTTTATCCGCCAGCTCTTGTCTTCCTGCATTTTTAAATTGTTCTATTGAATCACGTCTTTGCTTAGCTTCTTTTTGGACTACAGACAAAACGTCTTCCTCGCTTGCTTCGTATCCCGCTCCGCCTTTTTGAATCTCATAATAATTTATTGCCGAAAGAAGCATTCGCAGAACCGAAGTTTTTAATTCGTTTTTTGCAAGCATTGATTGTTTTAATTCTTCTTGAAATTTTTGTTTATTCATATTTTTGCCATTTTCATCAACGCATCAATTTTATCAGTTTTTTCCCATGGCAAGTCAAGTTCGGGTCTGCCAAAATGCCCGTATGTAGAAACTTGCCTATAAATTGGTCTTCTTAGATTCAAGCTTTTTATTATCATTCCGGGTCTTAAGTCAAAGACCTTGGTAATTATATTACTTAATTTTTCATCATCCATTTTTCCGGTTCCAAAAGTATCTACCAAAACCGACATCGGCTCTGATATACCAATGGCATAAGATACTTGAACTTCACATTTATCCGCAAGGCCTGCCGCGACAATATTTTTAGCAACGTAACGAGCCATATATTGAGCACTCCTATCTACTTTTGTGGGATCTTTACCTGAGAAAGCTCCTCCACCGTGCCTTGCATATCCCCCATAGGTATCGACAATAATTTTTCTTCCTGTTAAACCGGTATCCCCCTGAGGACCTCCGATTACAAATCTTCCCGTTGTATTTACCCAAAATTTTGTTTTGGAATCTATAAGTTTTTTTGGTATAACTTTTTTAATAACTTTTTCTATAATTTCTTTTTTTAATTTTTCCGAATTAATACCCTCATCGTGTTGTGCCGCAATTAATACTCCGTCAATTCTTACAGGTTTTCCTTCTACATATTCAACCGTTACCTGACTCTTCCCGTCGGGTCTTAATCCTTTTATTAAATTCTTTTTTCTGACTTCCGATAATCTTTTACAGAGACTATGAGCCAAAACAATTGGCAGAGGCATTAACTCTTTTGTTTCATCGCAGGCAAACCCAAACATTAATCCTTGATCGCCGGCGCCCAAATTTTTCAAGTCTTCTTTGATGATTTTTCCGCCTTTCCCTTCTTTGTAACTATCCACACCCCTTGCAATATCCGAAGATTGTGCATGAATAGCAGTAGAAACTCCGCTTGTTTCCCAATGAAAACCATATTGGGCATTTGTATATCCGATATCTTTTATTACATTTCTGGCAATTTGGGGAATTTCAACATATGCGTCTGATGTAACTTCTCCTGCTATAAAAATAACTCCATTTGTTATTAGAGCTTCAACTGCAACCCTGGAAAGCGGATCATTTTTTATTAATTCATCTAAAATTGCGTCTGCGATTTGATCGCAAATTTTATCGGGGTGTCCTTCTGTTACCGATTCGGAAGTAAAATATTTTTTCATTTTGTCTTTTTAAGCTTATCGCTTAATTCCTGCCAAAGCACCAAAAGAGGCGACGCGTTAAAAATAGAGGAATAGGTTCCGCTAATAACTCCTGCCAAAAGAGCAACCACAAACCACCTTATACTGTCTCCTCCAAATAACAAAAGCGCGAGCAAGACTAAAACTACGGTAAGAGATGTATTCAGAGATCTGTCCAGCGTTTGTAATATTGACTCATTAACTACTTGCGCAAAAGAAAGTCCGCTGACTCTTTTTAGATTTTCTCTAATTCTGTCAAAAACCACAATGGTATCGTGAACCGAAAATCCAATAACTGTAAGAAGAGCGGTAACAAAAAGACTGTCTATTTCAACATTAAAGACACGTCCTAAAATTGAAAAAATACCTATAACTACCAAAATATCGTGAATTAGCGCAATAATTGCGCAAATTCCAAAACGAAGACTGCTTGCCGGTTTTGGAATCTTTCTAAAAGACCAAGTAATATATATAATAATAAATAGCGATGCTACAACTACCGCCCATATAGCATTTGTCGTTGTTTCGGCTCCGATTGTAGGCCCTATTGTTTCAAATTCCTCTTGTTTTGCGCCTTTCAATTGAGCATTAAGATCTGACAAAAATTTACCATTCTGTTTTTGATCCATAAGCTGGGTGCGGACAAAAATTAAATTATTTGAAGTTTCCGTGCTTGATACTTTTAGGTTTTCTTTCTCCAAAATACTTTTAACCAAAGCGACAGAAGCCTGATTTGCTTGTTTTGGCAAAGAAACCGTAATTCTTGTACCCCCTGTAAAATCAATTGAAGGATTTAATCCAAAAAAAAGCAAGGAAACAAGCCCCGGAATAATAACTATTAAGGAAAAAAGAAAATATAAATATTTTTTACCTATAATGTCCATATTTAAGTAATTAGTTACTTAGTTATTAGATATTAGTTAAGAATTTAATAATTTTATTCATAAATCTTATTTGTATACCAACCTAAGGAATGTTCTTGTTACAATAATAGCCGAAAACATCGAAACTAAAACTCCGATTGCCAAAACCAGAGCAAAACCCCTGACTATTCCCGAACCAAACTTATACAAAACAACGCTGGTTATAAGAGTAGATACGTTTGAATCCCGAATTGAAGTCCAGGCTCTTGAAAAACCTATTTCTATTGCGGCTTGCATGGGCTTTCCCAAACGTTTTTCTTCCTTCATTCTTTCGAAAATTAAAATATTAGCATCAACTGCCATGCCTATGGAAAGAATGAAGCCTGCGATACCTGAAAGCGTCAGGGTAATGCCGTACGGAGTCAAGGAACTAAGTTTAAAAATAGACAAAACAAATAATGTATAAAGAAAAAGGGCAACACTTGCAATAATTCCCAAACGTCCATACAAAACACACATAAAAATAACAATTATTACTAAACCTATAATTCCGGCAAAAAGACTTTTTTGCAAAGACGACAACCCTAAAGAAGGACCAATGACCTGACTCTGTAAGGATGTAAGGGGAATCGGCAGTGCTCCGGCATTTAGTTCCGTACTTAAAGCATTTGCTAATTCAACTGTAAACCCACCGCTTATAACAGCATTGCCGGTTAAAATCGGCTCGTTTACACGAGGCGCTTCAATTACTTGATTGTCCAAGACGATCGCAACAACCTTTCCAACATTCCTTTTGGTAATATCTGCAAATTTTTGTGAACCGTCAGGTGTAAAAACTAATTGCACCTGAGGTTTTCCTGTATTTTGATCAAACGTTACATTTGTTTGCTGCAGGTCATTTCCGCTCAGATTTGTTTTTTTTGGATTGGGTCCTAAAGACTCAGCAAGTCCCAACGGGTAAGCCGAAGGAGTACTATTAAGTTTTGCGCTTCCGGTTGCCCCCTGCTCCCAAAAAGAAAGCTGTGCGGTTGTACCAACAATACTTCTTGCTTGATTAAGATCGGTAACTCCTGGAAGCTCCACTATTATTCTGGATTCCCCGTTAGCAATAATGGAGGTCTGAACAACCGGCTCGGAAACACCGAAAAGATTAACTCTTCTTTCAATTACTGTTTTTGCAGATTTTAGAGCATCCGGCCTTTGAGCGGTAGGAACTCCCGACATATCCGCTCTAAAAGTCATACTTGTTCCGCCTTCAATATCCAAACCTTTCCTAAAAGTAAGCTGGCTGGTAATCCCTAAAGGACGGAGCAAATTGTTTATATCAAAATTTATTTTTTGATGGAATGGCCCAATTGAGAGTGTACCGATACTTGGAATATTAACAAAAATAGCTAAAACTGTAAGAAAAATAATAAACCAGAAAAGAAGACGCGGATTTTTTCTCATGCGAGCATACTCTCCTCATCGCCAATTAACATTATTCGCGAACCGGAAAGGATAGCTAAAATAAACGGGTCCCTTTTTTTTCTTCTAAAATCAAATTCTTCTTCTGTCATAACCGTATAGTTTATCTCCGTTTCCAGTTTTTTTTCTTCTTCCCTAATTAAGAGTGCTAACTCAGGCAAGACAACAGTACCGACTATTAAGAAGTCTATCTCATCCGGCTCGTTATTCATTCTTCTTATAAATTTACCCGAAAACATTGCATATTTTATTTTTCCAAGCTTTACTCTGTTTTTGAGAATTTCTTCCCCCAAGCCTATACTTTTTGCGCCAAGCTTTAAAAGGTCATAGTAAAAGGGGTAATTTTTGTTAAGAGAATAATAAACTCTGTTTGCACGGGGCTCTCTTGAAAGTATTCCTTTTTTCTCTAAAAAAGACAGCTCGCGTCTTACCGCGTTTATCTCGTCTCCGGTTTTTCTAACCAGTTCTCTGACGTGAAACATGGACGAAGGACTCGTTAGGAAAACGTTTAAAAGTCTTACTCTGGACTTAGAAGTAATAAGATCTGAAAACATAATTTGTTCTATTTAGGTTACGAGGACTAATATACATCAAAATTAAAATGATTTTCAAGTACCAGTTTGTGACTATTTTACAGTAATTACGCCATCCGCGGGCAGGATTTCAAACCAAATAAGTCCTCTGTTGAATTCTATTTCTTTTCCGGCTGCATCTTTGACAGTTGTTCTTCCTGTTCTGCCTGATTTTGTCCACGTTGCTTTTATTTCTTTTCCATCCTTAAACACAACTGCTTTTCCAGTACCTTTTGTTTTATATAATAAGTGGACATTATTCTCATATCCGTCATTAGCACTTGATTCCTGCATTAAAAGTATAACAACATTTTTAGCTGTTAACTGTTTATTTACATTTCTATCTACTTGCGGTGCTCCGCCGACATTTCTCTTATAAAGATTTGTTTTAGGATCAAATGCCCAATCTACATAATAATTAGGATCGCCTGTCCAAAATTCCAAATGAACTGTCTGCAAAGCAGGTCTTTGAGAAACCGGCGCATCGTCTTTAAAAGTATATGGAACAAAACCTTTATCCCAAGGCATCCCTTCTTTTGAAACGTTTGTCAGCTTGCGGGTTTCAGCCGCATAATCCCAAAGTTTTTGAGCGGTCGAATACATTGTATGTTCTGTTGCCGCAGTATGTCCCAACCTATCATAATCTCTCCAAAATGTCGGAAAGCCGATTGAAAACTGATTCATATCATTATAACCTGTCCATCCGTATGTATCTATTTGAGAAAGGGAGTCCGCAGGCCCCGGCTGATTAGCTCCGCCTACATGCGCATATAATGGATAATCTCCGTATTCGGAAATAAAATCCAAGAAATAAGTTCTAGCAGAGCGGATAGGCCCAACCTCACTGCCGGGCTGGCAGTAGAATAATGTTAGAAAACGGGTAATGCCCCCTTCGGCAACAGCTTCGTAAACAACATCTGCTCCTGAAATACCGGATTGCGGCCTGGCGTTTTCATGATTTTCAATCATAACGCCAAGAGGCCTATGTTTTTCCCACCAATCCCTTTGCTGTTTGGAATATAAGACTCCATTTAGAGGACAGGCTTCTGTTTTTGGAAGATTGTCGTCAAACGTCAATTGCCCGTTGTCTCCGGTTTGAGACGTTGGCAAAGGAGAAGTTAGTCCTTGGGAGGAAATTGTCCTTGAAAAAAGAAAATATGACGCTCCCGTTGTCAGAAAGTAAATGCCAATTGCCAAAATAATTGTTAAGATTTTCTTGTTATTCATAATTACTTAGTCGGGCCTGCTTCTTTAAGGGCTTTTTTCTCTTCTTCCGTTAACTCATGCTCTATGCCTTTACCGTCAGTTACTCTTTTTGCATACCACCTTGTTCCGGAGCGAGAGTAAAGGCCGGAAATTAAAACGCCATTATCGTTTCCGTCTATTAGGGATAAAACAAAACTTTGATCTCCTCCTGTATCTTTAAAAGGATTAAAACGGACAAGGCCTACTTTTTGAATATGCAAAAGACCGTTCTTTTCAATTCTACCACAATAATCCTTTAAATAATCAATGTCTTTCTTGCTTAAATCCGATTCTTTTAGGAGTTTTTCTAAGACCGCTTTCAAACTTTTTTCGCTTACGCCTTCTGTTAATTTATTATAATGCGAAAGCGTTCGCCAAAAAAAAATTGTTAGTACCAAAAGCCACAGCATTACAATTCCTAAGGCAATTAGTACTAACTCTAACGTCATAGATATTCATTTATATTAGCCTCTTGACAGCCTCGTGTCAATAGTGTAATCTAGGCTTCTAGCATGGCTAAAAGAAAAAAAACTCGTCAACAAAAAATAATTGCCGATCTTAGACGCCAAATAAATTCCTCGCAAGCAAAGAGCGTTCCTTTTGAAGAAAAAATTGAAAAACGCGAACAATCTCTGTCCCTTTCTCTTAATCTTCCCAAACTAAAACTAAGCGAAAAAAAACAGCCCGTTAGTACTTTTACCAACACATCATACTTAATTAAAGATTTACAAAAAACAGCAATCTTAACAACATCCATAGTTGCCTTTCAATTAATTCTTTTATTTATTTTAAAAAATCACATAATAACACTTAACGGATTAATTTATTGACTTGGCCCGCCCGAGGCGGGCTGGAAGGGGGTGAAAAATAATATGGCATCAATGTATTGCGTAAAATGTAGACAAAAGAGAGAAGATCCAAATGCGGTAAAAGTTACCATGAAGAATGGCAAACCCGCTCTCAAAGGCAAATGCCCGGTCTGTGGTACAGGAATGTACAAGATTGGAGGCTAATTTTCTTGGAGGTCCTTCGAAGGAGCGGAATCGTCTTAGGCGATGAGCTCGCCTGCTTGACAGGCGTATACAAAATATATCCTTCAAGAAATAATAAAAGCCCCGCGTTATATAGTTAATCTAAATAATTCGGGGTTTTTTATTCACTAAAAATAACGTATATAGCTTTTCCAGGAAGTCGTCTTCTTAAACCTGCTTTTACGTTTTCATCTGGAAAATTTATCCACGGATCCATCCATTTATCTTCAAACCGAATTAAATAATGTCCATTATGGTATTTTTTAGACTTTTTTATAAAAATAATTGCGTTTTGCTTATAAATTTTATTTCTGATTCTTGGCTTAACGTATTTATACGCATATCTTAAGCCCTCTTTTTCTAAAACAGCGACTATGTCTCTGCAGAAAAAACCTGTGCTTTCCACTTTCCTTTTACCATTTTTGAATAACCTTAAAGAATCTTGATAAGTAATGTTTAGGTAAAATGCTACACAAGCAACACCACATCCCAGAGAATCTTCTTGCTTAATGGGTTTCATAAAAGCATTGTAGAATTTATATATTTATATACAAGAGGAGAATTTAGCCTACTTACCCCTAAGGGCTTTTTTAAATAAAAAGTAGAAAATTGGCACCGGCAACAGAAGATAATTTATAAGAGTAACTGCTATAAACAATTCGCCCAAATTTTTAACCAATAAACCGATAAATAAAGAGAGCAAAAGTTGAGGGATTGAGGCAAAGATAGTGATTAAAATATATTTCTTAAAACCTAAGTTAGATAAACCTGCCGCATAGGAGATCCACTCAAAAAGAAACCCTTGAAAAAGCCGCGTTAGGATTAAAGCTTCAATTCCAAAACTGGAGGTTAAAGAATCAATTCTTATCATACCGCGCTTTCCTACTAATTTTATTAAAATTTTTTTACCAAATTTCCTGGATATCCAAAAATTTACAGCAGCTCCAATTTGGGAAATAAAATATATTAGTATTATTGTATTGATAATTCCAAATATCCCTACACCGATTATAAAAATGGGGAAACCGGTTAAAGGAGCGAAAACCATGGTCGAGATATAAAGAAAAGAAAAAACAAGGGGCGCAAAAATTCCGCTTTCCTTAACAAAATTTTTAACATAATCATGTTCTAGAAATAATCCCAACTTTTGGAGCAACAAATATATAGCGGCAAGGAAAAAAAGTATAGATATTACTTTAATTGCATTTTTCATTCACAGCAAACATCCTATTTCCCTTTATAATGCACCAGTTTATAAACCTCTACTACCGATACATTCCAATGACCTTCAATTTCGGCCCTGCCAAATCCTGCAATTTCCCATAAAGAATGTCCTAGTGGCTCACAAGGAAGAGGGCTTTCACATACAACAAAAAGCTGGTCTGTAACGGTTTTTCTCCCCGGGTCATGTGCAGGATCTTGAATGGTTACAGGTGGATGATTCCACACTGTAAAAAAATACCTGTAAGCATAATCTGAATTTCCTCCTGAAATAAGAGCGAAGTTAAATGGTTTTGCGTCAGTTCTTGTCATCACAAAATCAGCTATTGTTTTCATTTGATTTAACTGTCTGTTTGGTTCATATCTAAAAGGGAGACCTTGGATGTTTATAAAAAATAAAAGTGCAAAAAGCGGTATTGCGATAACTTTGCCAAAATATTTAATTTTTTTATTTTCATAAATAAACGAAATTAGTAATCCCAACATTATAAATGGGACCGGAAACATAAAAGAAAAATAATAATCGTAAATTGATTTTTTATAAAATCCGAAAAGGATTATGCCTACAAAAAACCAAAGAACAATAAGAAGGTATTTTTTAAAATTCTCGTTTTTTAGTTTAAAGCTTTGATAAAAATTGTTTAAAAGAAAAAAAGTGCTTAAAACTGCAATTGAAAGAACTACCAGTATCCATAAGTTAAGAGTTATCTGGTTATAATTAAAAAATTGCTCCGGCGGAGGAAATGAAATTAAAAGCCTCCCAAAAAGCCTAAAGAAAACATCATAAATAGCAGAAAGAAAATTTGCGTTTGCTCCGGTATTACCCGACTGAAAAATAAAATTAAACATATTTTTAAAATCCAAGAAGCCGTGCCTTAATTCAAAAGTTAAAAACGGAGACCAGCCAACAATAAAACCTAACAACATCAATGCGTATTTTTTTACCAAAGGAACAAACACGATGTTTAAATTAATCTTTGGAACAATTAAATCAACTAATAAAACGTATAAAAACATAACGGCGGCTAAAAATGTCGCTAAATAATGAAGCTGCATCGCAATTCCGAGCAAAATTCCCGAAGTAAAAAATAATTTAAGATTGTTTTTTACAACACCTTTGTAGAGAATAAAAAGTGTTAAAAGAGAAAAAAACGGAAGAGGATTTGGATTCCAGGAAGAACGTGAATAAGCAATAACTAAGGGGGAAATAGCATATAAAACGGCTGCTGCGATGCCCGCTTTTGCATTAAAAAACTCTTTACCGACAACATAAATAAGCCAAACAGTCGCAACCCCAATTAGAGCAACCATTACGGCAGGCCCTACGGGATTGTAATTAAAAAGCCACAAGAATGGCGCCATAAAATAATAATAAATTGGTCCCAAGAAAAATCCTCCAACCGAAGAAGTCGGACCAAGAAGAGTTAGTTTCCCATGAAGAATATTATAAACAACTAAAACATCTCTTCCCTCATCACCTAAAAAAGTCATGTAATCTTCTATTCTATAGAGCCTTAAAAAGGCAGCAAATAAAAGAATCGTAGGCAGAATAATTAAGTTTACGAATTTTTGACTTTTGTCCCGATTGAATCGGGATAACTTTTGAATTTGTATCATTTATGAGGTTTCCTACGCCAGATAACAAATCTATACATACTAAAATTATATATAAGAAGAACCGCTGTTCCTACAAGGAAATATATAAAATAATATTTTCTGCCGATTAGTGTATCGCCTAAAAATATTATTCCTGCTTGAATAACAGTTACTCCAATTGCGGAGGTTGCATAAAACTTTAACATTTTACCAAAATACTGAATAATACTGGCTGCTCTCTCGTTTTTAAAAGTCCAGAGATTGTTAAGGTTATAGTTAGAGAATATTGCAACAACAGCGCCCATTAAACTGGCAATCGCAGGGGCATAATTAAACCCTTCTACCAAAACTCTTAATATTACTGCTTGTAGGGTAAATCCTATTCCTCCTACGACTAAAAACTTACCGAAAGAACCAGATAATTTTTCTTTTATACTTGCCGTTATTACATATTTTAATAAGTCAATTATGTATTCTCTCGGCACAATTTTTGACCTGCCCAAAGTCCTGTCCGTGAAGTGAATTGGAATTTCTGCAACTTTGTATCCGTCTCTTACAACTTTATTTAAAAACGACACCTGAAAAGTATAACCTCTAAATGCAGTTAGCTCGTTTTTCTCTTTTAGAAATATTTCTTTTTTTAACGCCCGAAATCCGCCCGTCCAATCATGAATTGAGAATTTAAGCAGGATAAGACGAACCAATAAATTTCCAAAGATTGAAAACATTTTGCGGCTTATCCCCCAATTTGGCGGTATCGAACCGCCTTGACTGTAACGAGTGCCTATAACTAAATCGTATCCTTCGTCTATTTTTTGCAAAAAAGCGGGAACTTTTTGGGGATCATGGGACAAATCGGCATCCATTTCAAACATTACGTCGGCATTCATTTTTTCCACAGCATATGTCATTGCCCTTATATATGCCGCTCCCAAACCATGCTTTTCTCCCACATTTAGGCTTAAGTTATTCCATTTATTCATTAACTTCTTAACCTCGTCTGCGGTTTTGTCAGGAGAGTTGTCGTCTGCAACTAAAATATTCATATCGTGGTTTTTAATTGAAGGGAATATTTCTTCTTCCAATATCGTAATTAAACGCTCAACGTTTCCTTTTTCATTATATGTTGGAATAATAATAACTACTTTCATATATTAATACTCTTAAAATATTCTACTGTGTTTTTTACTCCCTGTTCAATATCTACTTTAGGACGCCAGCCTATTAATTTTTCCGCTTTCCCAATATTCGGTTTTCTAACTTTCGGGTCATCTTCCGGCAAGTCCTCGAAAACAATATCCGATCGCGAACTTGTAATGTCTTTTATCATTGTAGCAAGTTCGGAAATTTTTCGCTCGTTGGGACTGCCAAGATTAATTACTTCACCTTTTGTTTTATCGGAAAACATAGCAAGCATTAATCCTTCAACCATATCGTCTACATAGCAAAAACTGCGGGTTTGGCTTCCATCGCCGTAAATAGTTATCGGTTTATTTAAAATTGCCTGATTAATAAAATTAGAAACAACTCTGCCATCATCTTCTTGCATAAAGGGACCATATGTATTAAAAATTCTTATAATTCTTACGTCTAGATTAAATTTTCTAAAATATGTCATTGTCATTGCTTCTCCAAAACGCTTCCCCTCATCGTAAACAGACCTGGCCCCGTTTGGGTTTACGTTACCGAAATAATCCTCATTCTGCGGAGAAACGGCAGGATCTCCATACACTTCGGAAGATGAAGCATAAAGAAATTTAGACGATGTTTTTTTTGCTAACTCCAAAAGATTGTATGTTCCTAAAGAATTTGCAAGTAATGTTTCTATTGGGTGGTTTATATAACTTCGCGGGCTTTTTTTATTAGGCGAGGCGGGGCTTGCCAAATGGAATATGAAATCTGCTGCTAATTCCCTGTCTGTTAATTTCGTAATATCTTTTTCTAAAAAAGTAAAATTTTGATTATCTAAAAAATCCTTTAAATTACTTTTATTTCCCGTTATAAGACTATCAACACAAATAACTTTATAATTTTCAAAGAGTAAGCTTTTGCACAAGTGGAAACCTATAAAACCTGCTCCTCCGGCAACTAAAACGGTTTGCATATTATTCGTTGTTTCTTTCTCTTTCGAGGTCAGCTTCAACCATTATTTTGACTAGTTCTTTGAAGCTTGTTTTTGGTACCCAACCCAAAACCTTCTTGGCTTTACTTGCGTCTCCAATCAGATAATCAACTTCTGCCGGACGCATATATTTTTCTTTATTGGCAACAACATATTTTTCCCAATCTTCAATTCCTATAACTCTAAACGCTTCCTTAACAAAGTCTCTTACACTGTGATTTTCCCCAGTTGCTATAACATAATCATCCGGTTTTTCCTGCTGAAGCATTAACCACATTGCTTCGGCATAGTCCCCTGAAAATCCCCAATCTCTTTTTGGTTCAAGACTACCAAGCTCTAACTTATCTTGGTTTCCTAAACTTATTCTTGCCACCGCACTGGTTATTTTACGTGTAACAAATTCTATGCCTCTTCTTGGAGACTCATGATTAAAAAGTATTCCGGAGCACGCAAAAATACCGTAACTTTCTCTGTAATTTAAGGTTATATAATGTCCATAAACTTTGGCAACTCCATATGGACTTCTGGGATGAAACCTGGTTGTTTCTCTTTGGGGTGTTTCCGTAACTTTTCCAAACATTTCCGAACTGGATGCCTGATAAAATTTTATCTTAGGATTAACAGCTCTTATAGCTTCAAGCATCCTAGTTACTCCTAGAGCCGTAAATTCTCCGGTTAAGACCGGTTGATCCCATGAGGCCTTTACGAAAGATTGAGCAGCCAAATTATAAACTTCATCGGGTTTGGAATTTTTAATAGCATCTGTTAACGATCCTTGGTCAAGCAAATCTCCCGAGACAAGCTCGACTTGATCGTAAATGTGTTTTATGTTTTCTATGTTAGGAGTGCTTAATCTCCTAACCAAGCCGTAAACCTTATATCCTTTGGAAAGCAATAATTCTGCTAAATATGGTCCATCCTGTCCCGTAATGCCCGTAATAAGCGCTGTCTTCATAATATTATTCTAAATTATATTCCTCCAATAGTCTAGGGTATCTTTGAGTGTTGTATCTATTCCGATTTCAGGAGTCCAACCTGTAAGTTTCTTAAACTTCGTGGCATTACAAACAAGATCCGGATTATCGATAGGTCTAAAAAGAGACCTATCGACTTCTACTTTAATTTTGGCTTTTGATAAAGAAAGCAGTTTATCTAAAATATCGGATATTTTGTAAGAAATACCGGAACCAAGATTGTAAACTTCACCAAATGCTCCTTTGGATACTGCCAAATCATAGGCTTTTACCATATCCCTCACGTCGGTAAAATCACGTTTTGCTTCTAAATTTCCTACCGTTAAAACTCCGTTTCTTTTTCCTTTTTCTATCTCCACAATTTTTTTAGCAAAAGCCGCGACTACAAATCCCGTTGATTGTCTTGGACCAATATGGTTAAAAGGTCTTACTCTAATTATTTTTAAATTGTACGACAAAAAATATTGCAATCCTAAAAAATCCTGAGCCAGCTTGGAAACCGCATACGGGTTTGTGGGTCTGAAGTTTACGTTCTCATCTATTGGCAACTCATTTTTATCTACGTCCCCGTAAATCTCTGCCGAGGAAATAACTAAAATTTTTGCATCAATTAAGTTTGACCTTCTTACTCCTTCTAAGAGATTGATTTGTGAATGAATATTGTTTATTACCGATTCCGCAGGAGAAGAAAAACTATCTGCGGGAGAAGCCATAGCCGCCAGGTGAAAAATAATGTCCGGTCTTACCTTTTCTACTAATTCAAACACTTCTTTTTCGTTTGAAAGATCCAGCTTTGTGAGGCTTATACGATTTTTAACCTTATCTAAATTTTTCAAACTATCGTCGGAAAGATAAGTTCCATAAAATTCATTATCATTATTTTTACCAAAAAGATATTCTATTAAGTGGCTGCCCACAAAACCCGTAGCGCCTGTAGTGAGTATTTTTGTAGCCATAAATTATCTGCCAATGCCTTGATACGTGAATCCCAGTTTTGCCATTTTTTCAGGATCATAAAGATTTCTTCCGTCAATAATATTTGGACTCTTCATCCTATTTTTAATATTTGAAAAATTTAGCTCCCTAAACTCATTCCATTCCGTAAGCACAATAAGTAAATCGGCTCCTTCAGAAACCCCATAGGCATCTTTTTTATAATCGACGTCTTTTAGTAATCTGGCCGCTGTGTCCATAGCTTTTGGATCAAAAGCAGAAATTTTTGCGCCGTCGTTTTGAAGTAAATTGATAATGTCAATTGCCGGAGCGTCTCTCATGTCATCGGTGTTTGCTTTAAAAGCCAATCCCAATATCCCAATCTTTTTATCCCGTATATCTCCGAGAATTTTTCTGGCCTTTCTTACAATATCTCTTCTTGATTGATGATTAATATTTTCTACTTCCTCAAGTAAGGAAAATGGATAATCATTATCTTTTGCAATTGAAATAAGCGCTCTCACGTCTTTTGGAAAACAACTTCCTCCATAACCCGGACCGGGAGAAAGAAACATACTGCCAATTCTTTTGTCCATACCAATTCCCTCAAGCACTTTCAAAGCATCTGCTCCGAGTAATTCTGAAAGTTTTGCAATTGCATTGGCATATGAAATCTTAAGAGCTAAAAACGCATTGGCTGCATATTTTATAAGTTCGGCTGTTTCAAAATTTGTTAAAACCAAAGGTGCATTAATCGGCTCATGGAGTTTGACTAACATTTCTTGCGCTCTCTTACTTTCCGTACCTATAACAATTCTATCGGGATTAGTTGTGTCGGAAATCGCACTTCCTTCCCGCAAAAATTCCGGAACGGATGCATAATCAACTTGGGCGACTTGAGGCTTTGACTCCTCCAAAATTCTTTTGACTTTCTTATTTGTGCCTGCAGGAACCGTACTTTTCGTCGCAACCACGGTATAACCTTTGAGGTTTTGTCCTATTTTTTCAGCAACTTCCAGAACTGTGGAAAGGTCGGCGTCGCCGGTTTTTGTGGTAGGTGTCCCAACTGCAATAAAAACTATATCTGACTGTGAAATCGAAGGGTTATAATTAAGGGTAAAAATCAATCTTTTTGCTTTGACATTTTTTTTGACCAACTCCTCTAGTCCCGGTTCATAGATAGGGATTACTCCGCGCTTTAAATTTTCAATCTTCTCTTTCGTGTGACCTATTACATATACCGTATTTCCGAAATCTGCAAAAACAGCTGCAGTAACCAAACCGACATAACCGTGCCCAACAAAAGTAATTGTCATAATATTTGTCTTCTAACTTCTTCCAAACCGTTTTCAAAAGATCTCATTTTTATGCCCATATTTTTAATTTTATCATTTTTGAGGCCGAGAAAAAAGGGCCTTTGAGCTTTATCCTTAAAATACTCCTTTCTGGTTGTTTGTGTAATTAAACCTTTATCAAAATTGAATTTCTCAGCAACAAGAACTGCGCCGTCATAGGGGCTGATAAATTGATCTCCAACAACATTAAATATTCCGCTTGAATTTGTTTTTATAAGAGAATCAATCGCATAAACAAAATCATCAATAAGTGTTGGAGTCATTATATGATCGGTTATCATATTTAGACTTTGACCGTTTTTAAATCTTTGCAGAATTACTCTTAAAAAATCATTTTTTTTAGCAAAATTAGCTCTGTAGGGATAAGCAGGGCGGACAATTGTCCAATCCAAACCCGAATTTTGAACTAATTTTTCCGCTTCATATTTTGTTTTCCCATACCAATTAATTGGATTTTGGATATCTTCCTCGATATAGCCCTCGTCTTGAGATTTATTACCGTCAAAAACAAAATCCGTAGAAACAAAAATAATTTTCTTATTAGCTTCCTTACAAGCTTCAACAATATATTTAGTACCTGAAACATTTATTGTCCAGGCTGTTTTTTTATTTATCCACTCTTGCCGGTCAAAGTCTTTTTGAGCTAAAAATTTTTCGTCAATTTCCTTATCTTTCTCGCATCCGTCAACATCTGTTTTTGCGGCTAAATGAAGAATAATTTGCGCACCTGAAGAAAGTATTTTTCGATTAATTGAGGCCTCATCCGTTATGTCAACCCCGGATTTCCTTGTTATTCCTTCAAATTCGTAAGAATCGCCCAATAATTCTGTGAATCTTGACCCCACAAGCCCTGATAATCCCGTTACCAAAATTTTCATAAGCTTTCATACTGCTTTTTATAATATTTTTGATAATCCCCGTTTTTTACCCTTTTCCACCAATCCTGATTTTCCTTATACCACCGGACAGTTTTCCCCAACCACTCGTCAAAGGAATATAAAGGTTCAAAGCCCAACTCGTTTTTTATTTTTGACCAATCCAAGGCGTATCTTCTATCATGACCCAATCTATCTTTAACAAACTCAATATAACTTTCATTTTTTCCAAGAAGTTTTATTATTTTTTTTATTACCTCAAGATTATTTATATCTTCTGTTAATCCTCCCACGCAATAAGTTTCTCCTGTTTTACCTTTTTGTAAAATTAAATCAATTGCCCTGCAATGATCTTCTACGTAAAGCCAATCTCTAACATATAATCCATCTCCATATACCGGAATTTTTTTATCTTCCAATAAGTTGGTAATTGCAAGCGGAATAAATTTTTCCGGAAAATGATAAGGTCCAAAATTATTTGAACAATTGGAAATTGTAATGGGTAAATTATGCGTATGATAATATGCCCTAACCAAATGGTCTGACCCGGCTTTACTGGCAGCATAAGGACTTCTGGGGTTATAATTTGTTCGTTCATTAAAAATGTTCTTTTCTTCGAGTTCTAGGCTTCCGTACACCTCATCTG
>CAYIOB010000013.1:6895-17686 GCA_964364925.1 uncultured Gammaproteobacteria bacterium | reverse complement strand
GGTCCTTCTCTTTTATCAATTATTCTCTATAATTTTACGGGTATAAATTTTGATACACTTCCCTACTATAGGATTGTAATTTTATTTATTCTTTGAGGTTAACTGAGGCTAAAGTTTAATTTTCAAAGTTACACTTTAAGTAAATACCCAACAATTATTCCAATAGCTGTTGTGATGGAACCTATTATGAATAATTCAATTGCGCTTCGAAGAGGCTTGTGTTCTACAAGATATCCTTTTATGTATCCTACAATAAAAAGTCCAACAAACGCGCAAACAATAGCAAAAACTCTTGCAATTGGCTGGTCAAACACTAGTATTGGAACAATCGAAAAAGAACCGCCCAGCAAATATGCAACAAACATAATAAGCGCGCCAATATAAAGATTGTCATTATGTTTTCCGCTTTTATCCATTTGGTGTACGGCTTTTTCACTTGAATACTGACCTGCGGCCATTGATGATGCCTCAACCGTAACTGCAACAAGCGCCGCTAAAACTATGATTGCCTTGTCACTTATTCCGGTTGAAATGCCGACAACAACTCCTGTTGTAGAAACTATACCATCCTGAAGTCCAAACATGAGGGAACGAAGATAATCTTCGCGTAACACTTCTCTAACTTTTTTCATATCTTAGCTTGAAAATATATTTTCAACATTTTTTTAATTGTTCTTCCTCCATAGCCGCTTTTTAAATAAATCTCACGGTTTTTTGCATCAGCTTTTCTTAAAAAACTTTCATAGAAAATTAAATTGTATGGTTTAAAAGGTTTTGTTGATAAGTTTTTGCCGTTATTATGTTGTTTAAGTCTTTGTTTTAAATCTTTTGTGTATCCAATATAAAGTTTATTATTTTTTGTGCTTTTAAGAATATAAACATAATAAAACATTGTAAATTGTGGCGGAACGTAAGAACGTTTAATTAATAAATTATTACGTTCAACGTTCCAGCAGCGTTTAAATTGCGAAGCAATTTATTACGCTGCGGAGGAGGTGAGATTCGAACTCACGCGAGCTTATTCAGCTCAGGAATTTAGCAAACTCCCGCAATGGACCAACTATGCGACTCCTCCATGCTTGCCCATTATATCATTAAAAGCTTAAATTTCATCGCGTAATAAATCTGAAGATTTAAACGCGACAGTCACGTTTATCCGCTAATGGATATTACGTGACGTATGAGTAGACTTTGCCGGGGGTGTGTTCAAAAGAGCACATTTCATCGTTTGATAAGTGTTCAAAATATTTTCGCATCGGCCTTAATGCGTTAGCAGAGGTGGAAATAAAGACAACGTCATCTTTTGCAAAAGTCGGTAAAACATCATCTAGGAAACTAAGAACTCTTTTCTCAACCATTTTTATGCTTTCTCCGTTTGGCGGAGGAGTGTCATAAGAGCGGTGCCATAATTTATATTGTTCCGGATTTTGTTTTTCTACCTCCACTTTACTTTTTCCGGTTAAGTCGCCGTAATCACGTTCTTTAATTCTTGCATCGGTGATTATTTCAACATTTTCATGCCAGTTGTTTAAAACCAATTCAAGTGTATGTTGGGAACGGATTAAATCCGATTGATAAGCTTTGGTTACCTTCCCGCTCTTTAGTTCTTCTCCGATTCCTTTTGCCTCTTCTATTCCTTCCGGAGTTAAATCAACGTCTCTAAAGCCTGAAAAGATTTTTTCCTTGTTGTCAAAAGTTTGGCCGTGCCTAAATATAAATAATTTTGCCATGCAAAATTAGTATATAGTATAAAGTATCTAGTATCTAGTATGGAGATTCTTGACCTCTTGTTTCCCAAAAAATGCGTTTCCTGTAAAAAGTTGGGCAGTTATCTTTGTGAGAATTGTTTTTCGTATCTTTCTTTTAATGTGAAATCCCTTTGTCTTGCTTGCAACAAGCCTTCTTACAATAGCCTGACCCATCCAATCTGTAGAAAAAAATACACGATTGACGGATGTTTTTCCGCTCTTCCTTACAACAAAACCGCGCAAAAACTGATTTATAATTTTAAATATAAGCCGTATTTAACGGATTTAAAAACCGTGTTGGTAGATTTATTTTATGAAAGTTTAATTCAAAATGAGGATTTTAATAGGGAATTAGAAAAAGGGGATTGGATTTTTGTCCCGATTCCGCTTTTTTCTTCAAAGCTTAAAAAAAGAGGCTATAATCAAGCGGAAATTTTAGCAAAAGAACTTGCCAAAAAATTCAATCTCAAAATAATAGATATGCTTAAAAGAGCCCGTGATACAAAAACACAAGTCGGCCTTTCAAACATAGAAAGAAAACTCAATATAAAAGGAGCATTCAAAATCGTAAATCATAAATCGTCAATCGTCAATCAAAATGTCTTTCTGGTCGATGATGTCGTAACAACAGGCTCAACTCTTTTGGAAGCTGCAAATATATTTAAAAGAAACGGGGTAAAACGCGTAATCGGTTTAACTTTGGCTAGGGATTAATCACGCGAAACCCGCCTTTCGGCGGGTGAAGTGTGGAGATGTCCGGCAATGAACCGGAGTCCAAGAAAACAAGTTAAAAACTTCTACAAGCTTATTCTACTTTTAAAAGTCGTTTTATTCTTTTCCAATAGAAGGGAATAAATAAAACCAAGATTATAAATTCGATAAGGAACTAATCGCTCTCCTTATTAATTTCTCAACTGTATTTATGCTCAAAAAGTCCCATTGAGAAAAGACTTTATGAACAGTTCACTACTAAACTGTATTAAGCAGCTCGGTAAGCGAACGCATAATCATTACGATTAGCATTTATATTTTGACTTATTTTACGATATTAAGTCATTATCGGCTTGCAGTTTTTAAAGTGCGAATCTTGTCGATGCAATGCATCCCCAATGCTTGGCATTATATCACTTTTGTGCTTAAAATGTCAATCCCGATTAAATCGGGATCAAGTTTTGTAGCTTCAAGCTAGCTTCGCGAAGAAAGCTCTGTTTCCAGTTCTCTTTGCAGATCTTTTTTCTTGATTGACTGTTTTTTATCGTATTTTTTCTTTCCGCGGCCTAGCGCCAGCTCAACTTTTACAAGATGAGATTTTAAATATAAAGACAAAGGCACAATGCTTAAATTTTGACTGTCCATTTTAGATTTTAAAGCGATTATCTCGCTTTTATGAAGAAGCAGTTTTCTGGTTCTTGTTTCGTCGTAATCATCTGTCCTTGCGTTTTCGTAAGGGAAAACTTTTGCATTTACTAAATATGCTTCGCTGCCGATTATTTTGACAAAACTGCCGGTTAAATCCGCATGTCCCAGGCGGATAGCTTTTACTTCCTGGCCATAAAGATTAATTCCGGCTTCAAAACGGTCTAAAATCTCAAAATTATAAAAAGCTTTTCTATTAGTTATTTTCATAAGGGTATGATAGGACAAAAGAGGGGAAAAGTAAAACTATGACGTTAATCCGTATCTTCTTGCTTGTAAAGCAAAAAAATCATTCATTCTAGCTTCCAAAACCCGTCCGGACAAGCCCTCCGCTACAGAATGTTGGTAAACGCCTAAAGCCCGTTCAAAAATATCTAATTGGTCGTGCGTGCCCCTTATTAATAAATTGCCCGCGGCTTTATCCTCCGGTGTTGGAAGATGCCGTAGGGTGACGCCTACTTGTGGTCCTAACCTTAATCTATCTACGAGTAATGCTAGCCCATGCCCAAGCGGTAAATCTGTTGAATCTACAGTCAATGTGGGTCTTGTTACGGTCCCTCTTGTTTCAATTGCTTCCTGTGTCATAAGCCTAGCATTTTAAAGTAGGATTGTTAATTTGTCAAGACTATTTCAAATCTATTTCGTAGATTTTGCCCGAGGATAAAATATAAACTTTTTTATCTCCCTCCAAAACCTCAAAATCCACAGCATTCTTTAGAATATCCGCTTGATATTGGGCTTTGTAGCCTCCGTTTTTATCCAAGACTACAATCCTTGAATTGCCCGAATCTAAAACATAAATATTATTAAAATCAACAGCTGTATAAATTCTCGTAGGGTTTGAAAAAGCTTTTTCAAGTCCTGTGATTGAAAAAGTATCTGCTTTTCCTCTGGTAAATTTTCCAATCGTCCCGTCTTTAAACAAAATCCAAATTGGGCCGTCAATTGCAATTGAGACTGCGTTGGAAAGATCGGGTTCGGTCCCGCCGGCAAAATAATCTGTTTTTGCAAATCCGCTTGAAGTTTGGACGAATTTATTTATTTGTTTTCCGTCTTTGTCCAAAGCATAAACGTTGCCAAAGTATACTCCTAAGCCCCCGATGTTTTTTGGCAAATCACTTGGCTTAATAATTACTTTTGAATTTCCCCCTGATTTTGCCAGCGACGAAACGCCGTTTGAATCGGCAAAATAAATATTTTTATCATCCTGGGTAGCATAACTTACTCCGGAATTTTCTATCTCTGCTTCCAAAAGACTGCTTACTTTGCTATCAACGTTTTGTGTTTTTGCCAAATTAACTCCGGAAGACGAACTTAAAGCCAGGTTTACCTTATCCAAAAGCGCCAGAACTTGCTGTTCTTCTTTTGATTTTGTTGGAAATTTTGATTTTCCGTCTTCAAGTATTTCTTGTGACGCCTGAAAACTGTCACGTGCCAGGTTTTGGTTGAGTCCTAAAAGGCTTTGCCCCTCGTCGTATTTTTTCTCTGCCGGGGAATAAACCTGGTCAAATAGCGCTTGGGTTTTTGCCTCATTTTGTTTTTTTACCGCCAGGAAAATACTGGCTATAAAGACAACAGCAATTATAATAGCTACCGTTAATAGCAGTTTTCTGGAGTGATTAAAGCTCTCTATTTTGGGAAGCTTAAGTTTTCCTAAGATTAAAGATAAATAGCCGGAAGACGCTACCTCAACGGCAGCTTGGGGCATTTCCTCCTCTTTCTCTTCGGGCTGAATAGTTTCTTTTTGTTCTTCAGTTCCAACTTTTTGTTCGGGTTCAAAAGCTTTTTCCGCTTGTTCAGCGCCTTTGTAGGCAAGAACTATTGCGGCAGCTCCCGACTGCTCCTTTTCGTTTCCGTGAATTTTTGGCGCAAGAGTTTCCGCAATTTCGCTTGGAGGCTGATGATCCAAAGATGCTGCTAACGTATCGGCAGAAATAATGTCTGAGAATTGTTTTGTCTGTAAAATTATAATGTCGTCGTTTTGTAAAAATCCGGAAGCGGCTTTGACCGATGAGGGAAGACCTTCTTCAACATGCAAAATTGTTCCTAACTTGCCGTCTCTTTTTACATCGACCTTGCCTTTCCCGAGGATAAAAGCGTATAAGAGATTATTGATAATAGCGCAAATTACAAAAGAGCAAAAAATATCTTCCGGAATTTTTTTTGAGGTTATCAAAACGGCATTTTTGATTGAGTCCAAATCTTTTGTTTCAAGAGTAAAAAATTCCTGCTCAAGGTTATCCAGAATTTCTTTTCCAAAAAGATTTAAAGTATCTTTTTCTTCCAGGCTTTCTTCATTTCTTTCAAGGGATAAAACAGCGAAAAGCTTGCCTGCGTTATAGGCTTGAGACCAAGAGTAGGCGGTCGGGTTGGCAACAATCTTTGCAAAAGTAACGTTTGTTTCCGGCATTTTCTATAGTATAACAATTGCTGTCAAAAAAAGCGAAATAGCAAGAAGCATGTTGATAATAGAGATAATGCTTAAGATTTGGGATGAGGTAGGAACATGCACAATATGGTTCATTGCCCTAATCTGATTAAATATAACAAACGCAAATATTATATACATAACCATTATTAAGAGAAAAAATATTTTTAATATTAAATCAATGTTTAAAATACTTAAAAAATCCATATTATCCGCTTCCGTCGCCTTTTCCAATAGAATCCGAAATTATATGCGCCGCTTTTGCAGGGTTTGGTACTCCTAAAGCTTCGAGATTTTCTCTTCCGCCCGCAGTTTGCACAAAAACATCGCCGTAATTAAACAAAGAGCGGAAAAACCCGGTTTTGGTATAATTTACGTCTTCAACCAAATTAAAATTTGTAAATGCAACGTCATGATACAAAAGGTCGGAATAATCTATGTCTATAACCCCCAAATTAGTTATTATTGTTATGTTATAAAACCAGTTAAGAAAATTTAAAAAGGCATAGGAAAACACAGTCAGGTAATAGAAAATAACAAAAAACAAAACAAACCTTTCCGGGATAAAGGCAAGGGGACTTGGAATGAGATTAAATATTAAAAAATAAAGAAGAGGAACAAAGAGAAGGAAAATAAAAATAACAAACCACAAAAAATTTGTTATTAAATGCGCTCTTAAAAACAGAACTATTTCTTCGCGGCTTTTTTGATTTGCGAAAGTAACTCCATGCGGTCTTTCCGCAAATGCTTTGAGAAAACCCATATGTTTATGAGCATGATTAGTTTTGCGGGGCAGAGGCATTTCTGTTTTTTCTTCTTTAGTTTTTGTTTCTGCTACAAAAATATCCGGCATATTATCTTTCGATATTATATAACGGCCCGACAATTTGTATATTAGCAGGAGCCCGCAAATTAAACCAGTCTTTAAACTCTCCTCCGCTAAAACTGGTTGAGCCCGCGTCTCCGGAAATGTTTACCGATGAAACTCTTCCTCCCGAGAAATCAGCGCTAATTTCTATACTCGAGATATTATTGTATGGAGTGATATTTCTGCTTCGTAATTCCTGCTTTACACGGTCTTCATTCCAAGTCTCTGTTCCCGCAGGATTAGGTTTATCCGGTTGGTAAAGATGCTCTTTTATAGAATTGTCTGCGCGTGCAAGTAAAATTATGTTTACAATATCTGCGACCTCACTGGATTTAAGCCAGGCCGTCTTGTTATAACTTGCCCTTGCTCCCCAATCGCAGTAAAACCAAGGCGAATCTTTATCATAAGAATTAGATTGAAGCTCAGAAAATCCTCCGGCGCCGCCTGTTGTAGTATCGGTTGCGTGCTTGGTCCAACTGGTTGCCGACCAACCAGGAAGTTCACTCGTTGAAAAAATATATCCTCCATGGGTTGATGAATACCAGGCTTTTACAGGATTTCCTCCCTGCACCATTACCCATCCCCTTGTTTCGTTTACCGCCTGATCCCAGCGTCCTCCTTTGGGGTCCGGTTTAAACACCTGACAGCTTTGAGTTGTGCAAATTGTTCCGGCTCCGTTATTGGTATAGGATAAAGCATAAGATCTTGCTGCTATTGCTTGTGCTTTTAATGCTTCCATTTCCCAGGACTCAGGCATTTCATAAATCCTTTTGACATATTCTTCTATATTGTATCCGCCATATCCCTCTACGTTAATGTTAATGTCTGTGCTGTAATCTTTTTTAAGCTCATAATTAGTGTAATAGGCTCCTAGAATTGTTTCCGCATTTTGCCCTCCTTTTGCCCTCCCGTTTGCTCCGTATTGGTTAAGGCCGGTTCTATTTGGAACACCATAGGTAAAGAAAGCAAATTTATCAGAAAATCCTGGGTTTATGTTTCTGTCGTCCACACATCCCGAAGCGCCTGTTCCTGCCGACCTTGGGATATTTAATCCTGCAAGTCTTTGGCTTAGAATTTCCTGCTGCTTTACCGATAGTTGGGCAATTTGAGAGGAGAGAGTTGCCTGGTAAGCTTTTGCTTCCCCAACTATTTTATCAAGCTTAGCTTTAATAACAGCCAGCTCTTTTTTCTCGCTTTCAAGTTTTGTTTTCCTTTCCTCAAGATCCGCAATTGTGAAAGCAAACCTTATGAGTTCTTCTTTGTTTTTATCAATTAATGCTTGCTGGTAGGCCAGATTGTTTATGAAATTTTCAATTGACGAATCAAGTAAAAAACAAAAAAGACAGCTGCGGTAACTGTTAATGTAATAATCTACTATTTTCTCATCAAGTAACACTTTTTGTTTCTCAAGGTTTCTGTACCCGTCTTCTATATTTTTTGCTTTAACAACCAAATCGTTTTCGATAAACGCTACCCGAGATTTAATTCCGTTTATCTGATCTTCAAGAGGTTTAGTTGCTTTTTCCGATTGTTCTTTGGCATTTTTTAATTCGTCAAGACAGCCATTTATTTGATCCAAATTAAGATTTGAAGGATTATCGCAAGCTACATTTTGGGCGTTTGTAATCGGAATTGAAAAAATGATAACTATTAGGAAAATTACAATAGAAAATAGAGAAAGCACCTTTTTCATAAGAGTAAGTTTATTATAGCAAATTAAACCCATTAAGGGTTGCTAAATAGACAAAAGAGTGGTATTATGCAAAAAAGAGGTATGGAAGAGAACCAATTTCAAGAAATACCCAAAGCTTTTACTCCCGGAAGATCTAAAAAACCTCTTCCTAAAAAAACAGTCGTTTTATTTGCCTTTGTTGTTTTAATAATAGTTGCTGTTTTATTTGTAAATTTAACTGCTAAATCGGAAAAACAATCGACTTCAACCGCATCAGCCACGCCTTCGGCAACAGAAGCTCCAATACAAACCCCGATTGAATCGGGGCCAACTCCCGAACCTACAGTAGCTCCAACTCCTGAGCCGGCAGCAACGCCAACGCCAGCACCGAGCGCTAATCCTGTTGATAAAGCAACGGGTTTAGATAGAAGTAAAATTAACGTATTAATTCAAAACGGAAGCGGAGAAGCCGGCGTTGCCAATAAAGCATCGGATTATCTTAAAGGCTTAGGTTATGACGTAACTTCAACGGGTAATGCCGATAATTACGATTATACAAATGTTACGATTCAGGTAAAGGCCGATAAAAGTGATTACCTTGCTCTTCTAAAAAAAGATTTAGGATTTAATTATACGATTGGATCTACCTCATCGGATCTTCCGGATAGTTCTACAGAGGACGCCTTAGTTATAATAGGAAAATAATTCTAGCGTATAGAAAATAGCGTCTAGGGATTAGTTAACTAAACGCTATAGGCTAAACGCTAATAACTAGTTGAAGTATGAAGGTTTATTTGGCGACGGATCATGCGGGATTCAAGTTAAAGGAAGAGATTAAAAAATACCTTATTGCTCAAAACTTTGAGGTTGAGGATTGCGGCGCTTTTTCTTTTGAAAAAGGTGATGATTACCCGGACTTTATTAGCAGGGCGGCCGAAAAAGTTTCCCAAGATCAGGATTCAAAAGGAATTGTTTTTGGCAAATCCGGAACAGGAGAAGAAATTGCTGCCAATAAAATAAAAAATATCAGAGCTGTTTTAGGTTTTTCAGATGAAAACGTAAAGCTTGCAAGGAAAGATAATGATGCAAATATTTTGTCTTTAGGCTCGGCTTTTGTAGATTTTGAAAAAGCAAAAATTTTGGTGAATATTTTTCTCAATACCGCATTTTCAAACGAAGAAAGACACAAGAGAAGAATAGAGGAAATAAAGAATTTGGAAAATGATAATTTGAAATGAGAAGTTAGATATCTTTGATCTTGATTTTTTGAATTATTGATATCTGGAAAATCTAGAATTCAAGTGATCAAAGATTCAATATCAAGAATGTCCAAGTTCCAACTTCAAGAGGTCTAAATATATGTTTGAAATTATTCCCGGAATTTTGGAAAAAGATTTTGCCGAAATCGAAAAAAAAATAGAATTAGTTAGAGGTTTTGCAAAAACAATACACGTAGATATTATTGACGGAAAATTTGCTCCAAACACAACCTTCTTAGATCCGAAACCTTTTACAAAATACACCCTTCCTTCGTCAGGGCAAGCTCTTTTTTTTGAAGTTCATTTAATGGTCGAAGAGCCAATTAATTATTTAGACTCTTTTGCGGCAGCCGGCTTTAAAAGATTCTTGGGACAGGTTGAAAAAATGTCAAGCCAGGAAGATTTTGTCGCCAAAGGGGAGTTTTTAGGAGAAGTTGGTTTGGCATTAGATGTAAATACACCTCTGGAAAGTTTAAAAGCAGATTATCAAGATCTGGATTGCGTTTTAGTTATGAGTGTTAGAGCAGGATTTTCTGCACAAGAATTTATGCCTGGCTCTTTGGAAAAAGTTAAAAAGATAAGAGAAAAATCACAAATTTCTATTGAAGTAGATGGCGGAATAAGCGATGCCACAATTACGCAGGCTTTAAATTGCAACGCTAACCGTTTCGTAACAACAAGCTTTCTTTTTTCCGGCAATCCTTTGGCAAATTATCAAAAGCTTTTTTCAATAACTCATCAGTTTTAATTAGTATTAGGCGAGGGACTTGGTGCAGGGGTGGTTTTACAGTTAACTGAGTTTTCAGTTCCTTTTACAAAATATTCTATTCTTCCAAAGCAGGGTTTTTGAACAATATCATCCGGAATTTGTATGGGTTCATCCGAAACGTTTTCCAAAAGCATAGTCATAATTTTGTTCCAAATAGGAGCGGCTCCTGTAATTCCGGAAGCCAAAGTTTGACTCATCGGAGAGTTATCGTTATTTCCTACCCAAACCGCAACCAGTCTTGAGGGAGTAAAACCAATTGTCCAATTATCTCTTTTATTATCCGAAGTTCCTGTTTTAACGGAAACCGTGCGGTTTTTAATATTTAAAGGGGAATTTGCACCAAATTCAAAGGAGCGAGCCGGATTATCGGATAAAATATTTGCAATTATAAAAGCAACCCCTTCGTCGATAACAGGTTTTTCTTCGGGAGTATTTTTTTGATAAACAAGATTTCCTTGGTAGTCTGTTATTTTTAGAATGGGATCGAGGTTAACATTTTTGCCCGAATTTGCAACGGTACCGTAAACTTCTGCCATGTCTGTCATTTTTACCTCCGCAGACCCCAGTGTTATAGCCAGACCGTATTGATTAGGTTCATTCCAGGTAGTAATCCCCATTTTTTTGCCCATAA
>CAYIOB010000013.1:0-6885 GCA_964364925.1 uncultured Gammaproteobacteria bacterium | reverse complement strand
TAAATTAGTTTGCAAAAGCCAGTCTTAAAGGGACTCTGCCATGAAAAGCTCCATCGTAATTAACAGGAGAATAGGAAGGCGAACCGGGACTTTTGTAAGTTACCGGTGAGTCGTCAAGTATGGTTGCAGCAGTAAATCCGTTAGATATCGCTGCTGCATAAGTGACAATTTTTATAGAAGACCCCGGTTGCCTTAAGGAAGTAGTTAAATTTACATTGCCGCCGTTTGGGTCGTTATAATCGCGGCTTCCGACCATACTCAAAATGTCGCCATTTTTTGGATTGGTTACTAAAGCCGCTCCATTTGTAAGATTAAGATAAGAATTATTATCAACTTCTGTTTTTACAATATTTTGAGCTTCATTGTGAAGTTTTAAATCAAGACTCGTGGTTACGCTTAAGCCGCCTTTTTCAACCCGCGGCAATCCGTATTTTGTAATCAGAAGATTTTTAATATACATTACAAAATGGGCTGCGTAAATTGGTGTTTGGGGGGGTTCAAAAACCAGATTTTCTTCCAAAGCCTTTTTCCCCTGCTCTTTTGTAACAAAGCCTAATTCGGTCATTTTATTCAACACTTCTTTTTGACGAGTTTTCCAAAGATTAGGATTTTCCCCGTAAGGGGAATAAGTGGTTGGAGCCTGCGGCATTCCTGCTAAAAATGCGCTTTGTGCAAGATTCAAGTCCTTGACGTTTTTCCCAAAATAAACTTCGGATGCGGCTTGTACTCCCCAGGCTGTTCCTCCATATGGCACTTGGTTAAAATACATCTGAAGAATCTCATCTTTGCTGTAAGTTTTTTCAGTCCAAATGGCTAGAATAATTTCTTTAATTTTTCTTTCAACACTTACTTCCGGGGTTAAAAGAGTTGATTTTATAAGCTGTTGTGTAATCGTAGAGCCTCCTTGTATCGGTTTTCCCGAAACATCGGCAATGGCGGCTCTTGCTATTGCGTTTATGTCAAAACCCGGATTTTTATAAAAGTCTTTATCTTCAATAGCAATTGTTGCATTGATAAAGTCTTTGGGGATAGAGCTTAAAGGCACCAGCGTTCTATTTTCGTTGGCATATATTTGATAAAGCAAAAAACCGTTTCTGTCATAAATTTTAGTTGTTTGGGCAATTTCTCGAAGCGATAACTCTTTAGGATTTGGAAGATTTTGCAAAAATATTAGAAATAAAAGAGGCAGAAATACAAAAATAAAAGAAAAAAATCCGCCCAAAAGAAAATATTTTATTCGGAGTCTTATTAAATGCGGTCTTTTATAAACAGTAGTTTTTTTTGCTTTCTCTGTTTTTTTCAGTTTTGGCTTTGGGAGCTTCAGCTTAAAGGAAAAACCTTTTAAATTCGGTAATTTAACTTCAATTTTTAACAAAGAAAACTTTATTTTCTGCTTGGTTTGCAAAATCTGATTTTTTCTAAAAGCATAGCGCCCTGATAATTCTTGCGTTTCCTGTGTTGTTGCTTTTTTTATATGCTCAAATTTTGAGTTTAATGCGTGGCTGGCAGATTCGATAATTTTTATTAAGAAGTTAATAATCAGAAGAATAAAATCTCCTATTTTAACCAGAAAATTTAGAATAAAAACAATAATATTTAGTAAAAGTTTCATATTCTCTTAGGCAGGGAGAGTGTGGGAATTATACTATAGGAGTATCAGCTTTGAAAGAGGCAAAACTAATTCGCCGGCGAAGGGGTGGGGGCGGGAGTCGGATGCGGGCAGCTTAGACAATATTTGTCTCCTGTTGGATCTGTATATATAGTTGCGTTTTTGGTTTCCAAATTATCCGTTTGTCCTTTTGCCGGCAGGTCTTGGGTCGTTTTATCAACTGCAATATCTTCGGATGAAAGTTTGCCGGAAGAGTTTTCGGTTCCTTTTATGAAATATTCAAATCTTGCAGGGCATGAAACACCATCAGGTGCAATAGATGGGAAAAATCCCGTATCGGAGCAAACCCGTTTTTGAATTACCGATGGCGGTCTTGAAATTGGTTCCGGAGTTTTGTCTTTAAGAAGATAAGACATAATATCATTCCAAATAGGAGCCGCTCCTGTAATTCCGGATACTAATCCGCTCATCCTAGTGTTGTCGCTATTGCCAACCCATGCGGCGACTAAGAAGGAGGGAGTGTAGCCGATTGTCCAATTGTCTTTATAATCATTGGTTGTGCCGGTTTTAACAGAAACTATTTGTCCTTTTATTTTAAGTTCTGAATTCTCCCCAAACGCTAAAAGCCTTGCCCCGTTGTCAGCTAAAATGTCCGAGATTATAAAAGCAACTCCTTCGGGAAGGACCTTTTTACCAAATATCGGACTTCCCGGAGGATTATATTGTTCAAGAACCTTACCGGTTTTATCTGTAACCTTAAGAATTGGATGAAGATCAATTCTGTAGCCTGAATTTGCAAATACTCCAAAAGCGGTGGCCATGTCCGTCATTCTTACTTCCCCGCCTCCCAAAGTTAAAGAAAGCCCGTAATTCTCAGGGCGGGTAAATGTAGTTATTCCCATGGCCGATGCCGTTGCAATCATACTATTAATACCATTTAACTTAAGCATTTTAACGGCAGGAATATTAAAAGAATTTCCCAGGGCAAAGCGCATTTGAACAAGGCCGTGCCATTTACCGTCGTAGTTAACAGGACAGTAGTCTTTTCCTCCTTGATTTGGAAAACAAATAGGCCCGTCTACAAACGCAGTTGCGCCGTTATATTTATTTATTAGACCTGCGGCATAATTTATCGGTTTTATAGATGATCCGGGCTGTCTTAAGGCGGTAGTTATGTTAAAGTTTCCGGCAATTTTTGCATCAAAATAGTCTTTGCTTCCGACCATGGCTAAAATTTCGCCGGTTGCCGGGTTTGTTATCAATGCGGCACCATTTGTAACATGATAATAGCTGGGAAGTTTGTCAATTTCTGCGGAAACCGACGCTTCAGCGTACTGTTGGATGGATGCGTCAAGACTTGTAATTACTTTTAATCCGCCCTCCTCAACGTTTTTTTGTCCGTATTTTGCGATCAAAAGGTCTTTCACATACAAAACAAAATGCGGCGCTTCGATATTATCTGAAATTCTTTTGTAATTTAAAACTTCGTTCTTGGTTTTTTTTTCTTGGTCTTTTGTTATGTATCCTTCTTCTCGCATTGCTTTTAAAACCTCAAGCTGTCTTTGTTTTGCAAGTTCGGGACGGGAGCCAAAAGGAGAGAATCTGGTGGGTGACTGAGGCAGTCCTGCCAAAAGGGAACTTTCCGCTAAGCTCAATTCGCTTGCATTTTTATTAAAATATTTTTCAGCAGCAGCTTCTATTCCCCAAGCCGTACCTCCATACGGACTTTGATTTAAGTACATTTCAAGGATTTGATTTTTCGAATAAATAAATTCTGTTGCGAAAGCTAGGATTACTTCTTTAATTTTTCTTGGAATTGTTCGCTCCTGAGTTAAAAGGCTATTTTTAACAAGCTGTTGTGTAAGAGTCGAGCCCCCCTGCACCTGCTGTTTTAAAATAGTTGATACAAAGGCTCTTGCGATTCCTCTTGCATCAATTGCCCCGTGTTTATAGAAGTTTCTGTCCTCGATCGCAATAGTTGCCTGCTGCATATATTTAGGAACTTTAGACAAAGGGATAAATGTCTGATTTTTCTTATCGTAAATATTGTATAGAAGCTTTCCGTTTCTGTCATAAATTAAAGTCGATTGAGGCGTTGAGATGCCACTTAATTTAGTTGGTAGCGGGAGATCTTTCAAAAGCGCAAAATAAAAAAATAAAGATAAAACAAAAACAAAAAAAACAATAATTAAACTGTTTCTTGTTAGATGTTTTTTGTAACTTTTAAAAGGATTTTTGAGGTACTTTTTCATCAGTTTATCATACCATTATATTTATCCACTGACAACCATTTCCGGATTGTATATAATAGACAATGTTGATGGATATTAATACACTGTTTTCTTCTATTTCAATACCAATTCTAGGATTTAACTGGATTGATATTTTAATATTAATTGTTCTTATTTTTTATTGTTTTGAGGGCTATGCTCTTGGTTTTTATGCTGCATTTTTAGATTTGGTAGGTTTTATTGTTTCTTTTGCTTTGGGTCTTATATTTTATGGATTTATAGGTCAGATTCTTGTTAATGTTTTTTCAATACCGGGCGGATTTGCTAATGCGGTAGGATTTTTTGCAGTCGCGTTTGTTACGGAAATTATTATTAACTTTCTTTTAAAACATCTGGTTTTGACTTTGCCATTTTTTGCGGAATTTGAATCTCGGCCGGAGAATATAAAAAAACTAAATAATTTCCTTGGGATAATTCCGTCTGTTTTTTCCGGACTTTTGCTTCTTTCTTTTATACTAACAATGGTTATCATTCTTCCTGTTTCGACTTTTTTAAAACATTCAGTCTCTTCGTCTAAGGTGGGAAGTGTTTTAATTATAAATACACAAGGCTTTGCAAAAGATTTAAATAATGTTTTCGGCGGCGCCGTTAACGAAACTTTGGCTTTTTTAACAGTTGAACCAAAAAGCAATGAAATTGTTAATCTTAATTTTAAAACAAGCAGTTTTAGCATAGATACGGTCTCCGAGAAAAAAATGTTTGTCATGGTAAATCAGGAAAGAACCGCGCGAGGAATATCTGCGCTCCAAGTGCGAAACGCGCTAACGGATGTTGCCAGGATTCATTGCAAAGACATGTTAAAGAGAGGATACTTTTCTCATTATACGCCCGAAGGATTATCGCCTTTTGACAGAATGGCAAAGGCTAACATTGATTTTACTTTTGCCGGAGAAAACTTGGCTCTTGCTCCAAATACCGAATTGGCAATGAAAGGATTTATGCAAAGCCCTGGGCACAGGGCAAATATTTTATCAGCAGATTTTGGTAGGGTCGGAATAGGGGCAATAGACGCCGGAGTTTACGGACAAATGTTTTGCCAAGAATTTTCAGACTAGCTATCAGCCATTAGCAATCAGCAACTAGTTAGTAACTGATGGCTAGATGCTAGGGGCTAGTTGCTTAGTAATATATATGATTTACGATTTAAGAAAAATACAAGAGGCAGGAGTTGCGAATAAAACAGTTCTTCTAAGAGTGGACTTGGATGTTCCTCTCGCGAGGGGGGAGATTTCAGACGATTTTCGTTTAATTACTTCTCTTGAAACAATTAATTATCTTTTAAAGCAAACAAAGACAGTAGTTATTATTGGACACCTCGGACGTCCAGAAAAAGAAGATAAAAGTTTAAGTTTGAAAGTTGTGGCGAAGTGGTACGCAAATAGACTTAAAGGAAATTTAAAGGAGGCGGAAGTTAAAGGTTTTTCAGGTTGGGAAATCCTCCCGGGCCTTGTTCTTCTTGAAAATTTAAGGTTTTATAAAGAAGAAGAGGAAAATGATTTGGATTTTTCTCAAAAACTTGCATCTTTGGCCGACATTTATGTTAACGACGCTTTTGCTTCTTCACATCGGGCTCATGCTTCAATTGTTGGTAGCGCAAAATATTTGCCATCCTTTGCCGGTTTAAGGTTACAAAAAGAAGTAGAAGTTTTATCAGAAATTTTAGAAAAACCCAAAAGACCGTTTTGTGTAATTATTGGCGGCGCAAAAATAGAAACAAAATTGCCGCTGGTTGAAAAAATGCATCATTTTGCAGATTATGTTTTGGTTGGCGGAGAAATTGCCGAGAACGATAAAGTTCTTCTTAAGGTTCAGCATGAAAAAATTAATCCGCCGGCCGGCGGAAGAAAATCAGCGCTACTGATTGCCGATTTAACTCAAAATTCTAAGGATATAACGACAAAATCTGCAGAAAACTTTGTCCAGATAATTCAAAATGCGGAAACCATTGTTTGGAACGGGCCAATGGGATATATAAACCAAAAGTCAAAAGTTAAAAGTCAAAAGTTAAAAGTTGGAGACGAGGGATATACAAGTTTTTTGCTCGCTTACGGCATCATTAATTCAGGAGCTTATACTGTAGTTGGGGGAGGAGATACGGTTGCGTTTTTGAAAAAGAATGATCTTTTGGATAAATTTAGTTTTGTTTCAACAGGCGGAGGCGCAATGCTTGAGTTTCTCGCAGGCGAAAAGCTTCCGGGAATTGAGGTTCTGGTTGGAGAGTAATCTAAAAGTCTTGACAAGGTTGTAACTATTGTATATACTTTGGTTATCGCGTCAAACGCGACTTCAGCTATGAGAACAGTAATTCATGTTAAAACAGACACGCAAGTAAAGGAAAATGCTCAAAAAATAGCGTTGGAGCTTGGTTTGAATTTAAGCGATGTGATAAATGCATCGCTAAGAAACTTTATAAGAACCCGCGAGGTTTATTTTTCTTCTATTCCCAAAATGACTTTGGAGCTTGAAAGACTTCTTGGTCCAATTGATGAAGACATAAGGAAAAAAAGAAATCTTTCCCGACCGCTTTCCAGCTCTTCCGAGGCAATTGATTACCTTGACTCCTTATGATAGTTCATCTTCATAAAAACTTTGAAAAGCAATATAAGAAATTAAAAAAATCAGAGAAAGATAAATTTAAAGAAAGAATTAATATTTTCCTTACAGATGAATTTAATCCAATACTCAATAACCACCCTCTTAAAGGAAAATATCAAAGTTACCGAAGTATAAACGTAACAGGAGATCTTCGGGCAATATATAAAAAAGAAGAAAATCTGGCAATTTTTGTTGCAATAGATTTACACAGTAACTTATACAGGTGAAGGTGTAATGCTCGAATTTTTAGCAGGCGTTAATTTCCCGGGTCTTGAGGCCCTTAGAACAAAGTTGACAATAGAGTTGATGCTTGAAATAATTATTTTATGAAAAAATATTTAATTATTCTAGGAATCTTGGAAATTATTTTTCCTTCACTGGCTTTATATT
>CAYIOB010000012.1:0-19567 GCA_964364925.1 uncultured Gammaproteobacteria bacterium | reverse complement strand
GAAAATGAAAGAAAACCTTTTCTGGGCTTCTATTTATAATCTTTTGGCAATTCCAATAGCAGCAGGAGTTTTATATCCCTCATTTCAAATTTCTTTAAGACCGGAAATAGCGGCTCTTTTAATGAGCATATCTTCAATTATTGTTGCAGTAAATGCAGTTTTATTAAACAGGGTGGAAAAAGATTTGGCTGAGGCTTAGCTAAAGGAGGTGGTTTATGTTTAATATATTTAAAAACGATGATAAAGCCAGAGATCCGGTATGCGGAATGAGCGTTGATAAAAACAAAACACAATTCTCTTATATAAATAAAGGGGAAACATTTTATTTTTGTTCGGAGAATTGTAAGGAAATGTTTGTCGGAGATAACAAAAAACAGGGACAGGAGAAAAAAGGCGGATGTTGTTAATAACAGGAAAAATAATGTTTGAAAAATTATGGACCCTTTAATCAGTGCATCATTTATAGCGGCTTTTTTTGCAGGAATTGCGGCGCTTTTTGCGCCCTGCTGTATAAGCGTTCTTTTGCCGACTTATTTTGCTTCAATTTTTAAGCAAAAATCTACAGTGTTTTTGATGACATTTATTTATTTCTTAGGTCTTTTAACTATTTTTCTTCCTATTGGTTTGGGAGTTTCTTTTCTAGCGGAAGCTTTTAAACAGTACCATAATCAAATATTTTTAATAGGCGCGCTTCTTCTGATTTTTATGGGGCTTTTTCTTGTTTCAGGCAAAAAATTTGCTCTTCCAACACCTGTTAATCCTACGCTTCAAAAACATGACTTCGGGTCTATTTATCTTCTTGGGCTATTTTCGGGTATTGCGACAACCTGCTGCGCCCCTGTTTTGGCAGGAGTTTTGGCGCTATCGATTCTGCCAGGCTCGGTTTTATGGGGAGGTCTTTATACTTTAACTTATGTTTTAGGAATGGTTATTCCTCTTTTTGTAATTGCTCTGTTTATTGACAAAACCGAAATAAATAAAAAACTTTTTGCGTTAAGAAAAGGAATTAATTATTCAATTTTTTCCTATAAATTCCATACCACACTTCCTAATCTTATATCCGGCGCAATGTTTCTTGTTCTTGGAATAATAATTTTGTATTTATCTCAAACCAACCAGCTTATTTCCCATTCTTCTTACCAGATAAGTGTTAACATATTTATTGCCAAACTTGTAAAATCTATTGGGTCTTTTACATCTTTTCTGCCTGACTATGTCTGGGCGATTATTTTTCTTATCATATTTCTTATAATCTTAATAACTGCGGTAAAACAAATTATCATTTTATTTAAGTCAAAAGGAGGTGAAAAAGATGAATAATACTAAAAATATTATTATAGTTGTTGCAATAACAGCGGGTATTACTTGGTTAATTTTTAATTCAATTTCGTCTAAAAACGTAACCAACCAGCAAGCAGGCATGGACACTTCGAGTCAGAGTTCTCAACAACCCGTAGACAGTATGCACGCCGCACCCGCTATCGTTGATGACAATACTTTTAAGAATCTTGTAGGCAAAAAAGCGCCTGATTTTATTCTTAGTTCAAGTAACGGCAGTGAGATAAGCTTAAGTAGCCTTAAAGGCAAAAAAGTCGTACTTTTTTTTAACGAAGGTTTGATGTGTTATCCAGCCTGCTGGAATCAGATTGTAGAGCTGTCTAAAGATAAAAGACTTGCAAGTCAAGATATTGCGGTTTTAAGCATAGTTGTTGATGCTTCGGCTGACTGGAAGAATGCGATTTCACAAATGCCGGATTTGGCAAAATCAACAGTTCTTTTTGATGCTACAAAATCGGTTTCGCAAAATTATGGAATTCTTGCATTGCCTTCTTCTATGCATAGAGGAACCATGCCGGGTCATAGTTATGTCGTTATAGATAAAGAAGGAATTGTAAGATATGTTTTTGACGATCCTTCCATGGGCCTACAAAACGACATGATGATTTCCGAGCTTGGGAAACTAAACTAAATATGCAATATCCTGCTACTGTTAAACCGAGTACAGGAGAGGATGTAAAGGAATAAATTAGGAAAGGAGGTGAAAAATGAATAAGCCTATTGTTTTAGCAAACGCAGTTACATTGGCGCTTTTAGTTTTCTATTTTGCCTGCGTAATACTTTCTTTTATTGCGCCCGACTTTCTTTTGTCAATCGGTCAAAGCTGGGTTCATACACTAAACCTTGAAGCAGCAAGAGCTACAAACCAAATGTCTTTAACAGGAGTAATTTTTGGAGCAGTAACTTTTGGAGCATCGGTTTGGGTGGTAGTTTATTTAGCGGCATTTTTATACGGTAAACTGGATAAATAGAAAGTTATGAAAAATAATTTAAAAGCTGTTGATTTTTTAATAGCTAAAAAATCAATATTAGTAGGTTTATTGGCAAGCTTGGTTCTTCTTTTGGTTTATTTTTCGGTTTTAACCTTTGTTTCGGGTTTTAGTTTTGCCAAGGTACAATTTTTAAACTATTGGTATTTTATAGTTAGTCTTTCTTTGGGTTTTGGGATACAAATAGCGCTTTTTACATACCTTAAAAATGCAGTAAAAGATATGGGCAGTTCGGGAAAAGTGGCAGCAGTTTCCGGAGCAACTTCAACCGCGGCAATGATTTCCTGCTGTTCGCATTATCTTGTAAATCTACTGCCGATTATAGGGATTACGGGGCTTGTAACAATAGTAAGCCAATATCAAGTACAGCTTTTTTACGTAGGTTTATTTTTCAATTTTTTAGGAATAGCTTATATGCTAAAAAGGCTAAATAACTTTTTAAAAGGCGCTGCAAAAGTTCTGTCATGAAAAATAATAAAAATATAAAAATCTTATCTTTAGTTATTTTGGGAATTGCCATAGGGTTTTTGGTTTTTGTTATTGGGAAAAATAATCAGAAGACTGCCACCGATATTCAGACTTCTAATAAGCCTGTTCAACAAGTTCAGACAACTAACAGTAAATACCCAAAACAGCAAAACCAAGAGGCAGAAGTTACCGTAGAAGTTACTCCTTTAAAGCTGTCTTCAAAAGAAAATACGGAATTTGATATTATCTTAGATACTCATTCGGTAAATTTAGATAAGTCATTAAAAGATATATCGGTATTAGAAGATGATAAAGGAAATATTTATAATCCAATAAGCTGGAGCGGTGGGATAGGTGGACATCATATAGAAGGAAACTTAATATTTTCACCCTTTTCAAAAGATGCTAAATCTGTTAAATTAACCATCAAACAAATTGGCGGAGTAGACAGGGTTTTTAAATGGGATTTAAAATAACCTTTTTAAGGTACGATTGACTCAATAGAATATAAGTACTACAATTTGTAGTATATATGAAACCAGCATCTTTGGGAGAACTTGAAAAACAAATAATGGATGTTGTCTGGGAGCGTAAATATTGCTCTGTACGAGATGTTTTAACAAGACTTCAAGAAGATAGAAAACTTGCCTATACCACTGTTATGACCGTTATGGGAAGATTAGTGGAAAAAGGGGTCTTAGTCCGTAAATTGCATGGCTCAAGCTATCTTTATGAACCAAAAGTAAATCGGGAAAAGTTCGTGTCTTCGTATGTGCATAATATGTTTAAGACTGCAGTGTCAACACTTGGACAGGAGGCAGTTACCCATTTTATAAAGGAAATTCAAAAATTAAGCCCTGAAAGACGCAATAAGTTGGTAAAGATGCTTGATAAAAAATAAAGCGAAACAGTTGATGAATAGATTTAACGGAAGTTTTCTCTCCATATTTTTCTTAAGCTTACTCGTATCGGGAGTGCTTGCTGCTGTTGTGGCAAAGCCTCTTTCTTTATTTATCAAAGAAGCGTTATATTTTTGTCAAAAAATTGTCTCCGGGGACATTTATTTCGGTTCCCAACCGTTTTCCAATACTTTAACCATAATCGCGTTAGTCGCACTTTCATTTGGAATTTTATCCTTTCTGGCTCAATTTTATAAAACACAAAAATTAGTTCAGAAAATGTCTAAGAATTTTGTGGATATGCCAGCGAAGCTTAAAAACGTAGCTATTTCCTTGAGCCTTGGAAATAAAGTAGATGTGGTGGAGGATAGTGGTCTTTTTTCTTTCTGCGCCGGCATTTTTTCACCTCGTATCATAATCACAACAAGCCTTGTTGAAAGCCTCTCCGAAAAAGAACTTGAAGCAGTTCTTCTCCATGAAAAAGCGCACCTCAAAGCCCGGGATCCCTTAAAATTACTGTTTGGAAAGACTATCAGCGTAATATTTTTCTTTTTGCCTATCTTTAAAGAGCTTTATAAAAATATGAACGCGACAAATGAAATTTTGGCAGATCGTTTTGCCATGCAGTATCAAAAAGATAATAGCTATTTGCGAACAGCGCTTAGAAAAATTTTAGTCATTCCTCAAGTAGAACTCGAAACCGTACCATCTATCTCACACCCTGATTATTTAGAGATTCGTATTCATCGTCTTGTAAACCCGGTAGTTACGAAAAACTTTGGAGTTTCATTGCGAAATCTTTTGATAAGCGCATCATTTATCATATTAAGCTTAGTTTTTATTCAAACGCCTGTGAGAGCGTTTCAAGTTGAAAACCCGGCAGGTGCGTCACAAAAAAATTGTACGAATAATGCTGAACTCTCAACCACAAAGAATCCTAAACCGTTTGTTCCCACATACGGTTTACCCTTGAAGTAAATATTCCTACTTGACAAGAATTCGAATTTACTACTACACTGGGTAGTAGGAAGAAATTTAATGACTCGCCTAAGCTTACTTTGAAACTTTTTAATACTTTTCGTATACGTTTCAAAGAGCGCTTGAGCGGCGAGCAGAGAGGAGGTGTCATATGGCAGAACAGAAAGAAGTAACAACAGCAATTCATAATGTTCCACAGCAACCGGTGGACAATACGGTAACACTGCGCGTTCCAAAACCAAATATCCAAGTTGTAGTTTTGGGGCTGGTTGCATTTATTACGCTTTTTCAGACGGTTCAGCTCGTTCGTATTGGTGGCAGCACAAATACAGGAGGAACAGTCAAATCGGCTCCGGCGCCGGCAGCAGGTAATGATTCTAGCACAACGGGAAGCGGAGCGGATGCAAATGCTCCGCAATCAATGGTTGGCGGTTGTTAAGATCAAGTATCCTGTTTTATTTATGAAGAAAAAGGTGCAAGTACAACCAGTGCAAAAGATTGCTTCTGTACAGCTACGAATAGTAAATCTCCCTTGGCAGAAGATTTTTCTGGGCGTTGCGCTTGTTGCAGCGACAGGTGGCGCACTCTTTGCCACGAAAACACTTTCAGGAATAGAAAAAAATATAGCAGCCGCGAAGGAGGAAGCCCGGCCGGCCAATATTAAAGTAACCAAAATTACTACCCCTGACTGCACAAATTGTTTTAGTGCCGATGATGCCGTCGCAGCGCTTAAAAAACAAAATGTTTTAATAGGGGAAGAACGGGCGGTAACCTATGATTCCGCTGATGGCCAATCGCTTATTAAACAGTTTAGTATTAAACGTGTTCCAACTTACGTTGCGACCGGTGAGGTAGCAAAGAACAATATCGGAGGATTTATAAAAAGTAATGGTAAAATAAAGAATAAAACTTTTGTTTTTACAAAAGTTACTCCTATTTTTGTCGATGCTGTTACTAAAAAAGAAATGGGTAAAGTTACTGCGACTATTCTGACAGATCCAAGCTGTACACAATGTATTAATCCAAAGCTGACAGTCGATGCATACAAAAAAGCAGGTATTAAGATTGTTGCTGAAAAAGAAGTGCTTTGGAATTCAGCAGAAGGTCAAAGTATAGTAAGTCAATATAAAATAACAAAAACCCCAACTTTTATTTTGTCTTCCGACGTAAGTCTATATGAGGAGGTTAAAGCAAGCTGGTCTCAGATTGGAACAGTTGAAAAGGATGGTACATATGTTGCACGAAACCTCATTTTGCCATACCGGGACCTAGGAAAAGGTCAAGTTGTAGGGCTTGTCAACCTAATTTATCTCACCGATTCGGCATGTACAGATTGTTATAATGTACAAGAGGTGCAAAAACCAATTCTTACCAATAGTTTCCGCGTTGGTCTTGCGTCGGAGCGTACCGTTGATAGCGCCTCCGCTGAAGGTAAAGGGTTAGTCAGTCAATATAAAATTACTAAATTACCAACAATTCTTTTATCTCCAGATGCGGATCAGTATGCAAATTTAAAGAGTGTATGGCCAAGCGTAGGAACGGTCGAATCTGACGGCTGGTATGTTTTTCGTGAAATGCAGCAGTTGGGAAATGTAGTTTATAAAGATTTGGTAAGCAATCAAGTTATTAAACCCGGGGTTTCCAACACAGCGCAACAAAGCCAATAAATATGTTATTGACAAAATAATAAAAATACTACTACACTAAGTAGTAGATAGATATGAAAAGAATAAAAGATTCGTTATTGATAGTTTTTAAAGATTTTTTCTATATAAATATTGCTTTTATTGTTTCCGTTACAGCGGCTGTTATTTCTTATTGGCTTTTTAATCAGACAACAAGTATTCCAGCATTTCTCGTAAGTATGCAAAATGGAGATTTTGGTAGCTACGGTTATGCTTATGGGATTATCTATATTATTTCTACATTTCTTATAATTACCCTTTCGGGTATTAGTGTTGCGACCGCAGTATTTCTTTACCGTCATTCACAGCTTGGTAAAGGTAAAACACTCGGAGCAAATGCCGGAGGATTTGTTGCGGCAGCTTTTGGCATGGGCTGTCCTGTCTGCGGAGGATTCTTGCTTTCGGCAATTGGAATAGCAGGCGGATTGGCAATCTTTCCGCTTCAGGGATTGGAACTGAAATTTTTAAGCCTTGCGCTTTTAATAGCTTCAACTATATTTGCTTTGTCAAAAGTAGGGACAGCAATCCATTGTGCTGATTGCGAGGATATAACGCACAGGACAAGCAAGGTTAAAAAGCTTGCCGGAAGAAAATTGATTGTTTTGCCGCTTGGGAAGCTTGCCTTAATTTCCCTTATCGTTGCATTTAGCGTTAACCAGTTCTTGATAACCCAGACCGCGGCGCAGATGGGGCTTGCAACAGGAGGGCTCGCACAGCTTCTTGGAATACAATCCGCAAACGCTAAAAAAATTATCGCTCCCAAAATAAATTCTGATGGAACTACTACATCTCTGGTTGAGCAGCCAACTATAACAGAAGTGCTTGCAAACCCAAGAACAGGCGACGCTTTAGCAGACGCAAAGGTAGTTATGATTGCGACAGGAAAACCGTTTTACGCTCCTAGTGATATATCTTTTGATGATCCTATCAACGCCCAAAAGAAATGGGGGGCTTATGAAAGTTCTATTACATTAACCGGGGATTTGAATGCACGCTATGAAAAGATGATAGGCACTATGATGGTATGCAGTTATTGCTGCGGAGGCCCAACACAAGTTACGATGAATAAAAACTGCGGCTGCGCTCACGCAAAGGCAGTCAGAGGCTTCTATAAATACATGCTCCAGACTTATGGCGCGCAATATACAGACGAACAGTTAGTAGGCGAATCGCACCGTTGGTATGCTATTTGGTATCCAAAAGGAATGCTGGAGGATTACTTACTTGCTACAGGTAATGAACAGGCTCTTCCTCATCAGACCCATGGCGGAGCAGGGGCAGGGGGAAGGCATGGACTATGAAATCGAAAACTTTATTCTGGGTAATAGTGGCGGTAATTATTGGTATTATAGGCGGAGTTATTTTAAACAGCCAAACAAAAACCTCTTCGCAAACGGTAAATAGGCAAACCGGCGTTAGTCCTTTACCGTTGGTTCCCGCAGGCTTTACTTTGGTTAAGGCGTATAACACCGGATTTAATCCAAACACAATCAGAGTAAAACAAGGAGACAGTGTAAAACTTCGTTTGGTAAGCAGTGATTCTCCTCACACTTTTACAATAGATGAGTTAAGTGTTGATCAGGAATTTACTTTCGGTAAAGATGCGGATGTAGTTTTTGCTGCTGATAAAAAAGGCACATTCCAATTTTATTGCGCAGTGCCGGGTCATAAAGAAGACGGTATGACCGGAACATTAATTGTTGAGTAACGATTCTAAAATTATGACCTCAATTTTCTATAATATAAAAACAAAAATAGGTTTAACTATTAGCTCGACTCTATCTGCATTGGGAGCCGGCAGTAGCACGGCCACGGCTGTTTGTCAGACGACTTGTTCAACTACGAGCGCGCTGCCAATTCTGGGCCTGACTCTTTCTGCCACTCCCCTTGCATTTATAGAGAATTATCAAGTGCCTTTATGGTGGTTTTCTTTTGCCGTTTTTACTCTCCTGGTAATTCTATATATGAAAAAAATCATTCATTCCAAGATAGACAAGGCTTTTCTTTTTCTAAACGCCGGTCTTTTAATAATAGGATTGCCTTATTTACGTAATTATTCTTCTTTACTTCTTTTACTGGGAGTTGGTATTATTCTGTATGGGTTTTACGTACTATTTTCAGCAAAACGTATTGCCATACAATGGACATGAACATATGAAAAAAGATTTAACAAAGGAAAAATATGAAGAGGGATGGGAATTTACACTGCCGGGATTTCTCTTTAAACCTTTAAATTGGCTATTGGCAATTCTTATAGTTATAGTACTCTTCCTATCTTTTGTCTTAATAACAAAAATAACCGATAAAGAGAATGGAGCACAAATTATCAAAATACAATCACCATGAGAAATAAAAAAGTATTATTCAAAACACCAAGGGCGCTTGTTGGAGTAGGTTTGGTATCCTTACTGGTTTTGCTTCTGCCTCCTCTTTCCGACTACAGAGATTTTTTTATATTTGCCGGCAGCAGTTTTTTACTTGCCGGTATTATTTCTTTATTCTTTCATCCCAAAACAGCTTACTGGGATGTATCGGAAACATTAAAAATTCCTGCTATTAAACAAAGCTCTTCCGAAAAACAGATATTAAAAATGCCATTTACAACAAAGCAAAGTCCAGCAACACTCTTATTTTTAATTATTATTGGCGGATTTCTTATCAATCAACTGCTTCTTGCGCAGTATAATGCCAAATCAAACATAAATGAGGAACCTGTAATAAATACAACTAAAACTTCTCTTAGTGCAATTGATCAAAGTCTTTTAGCCGAGCTACAGCAGCGGGGGAAGGAACTTCCTGTTTTAGGCACTGCTCATACGCATGCCGATTTAAATATATATATCAATGGGGAAAGGCTTATTCTTGCAAAGCAGGAGAATTATATGAAGAGTTCATTTATGCACCTTGATAACAATCAAAATCCCGATGATGCAAACAGTGTTTTGCACATGCACGCAAAAAAAGTACCGTTGTGGCTGTTCTTTAGAAGTCTTGGGATAAATTTAACAAAAGATAGCTTAACTTTGACCAACGGCCGGATTCTTAAAAATGAAAATGGCAATACACTCAAATTTTATCTTGACGGAAAGAGGGTAGACGACTTAAGCGGCTATTCTTTCCAGCCGCTTGATAAACTCCTTATAAGTTATGGTCCGGAAAATGATGAAAATGTAAATCTGCAAATAAAATCAATGACCGATTTTGCGAAAAACTATCAAAAATAAATATATGAGCAAAACGCCAATTATTGATATTTCAACAGAGAAAAAAATATATATCGGTTTTGGACTGCTTACCTTGGTTATTCTGGTAGTCAGTGTGTGGTTTATGAGCGCACAAGGCGCCAAAGAAGAGGAACAATTAAACAAAGGGTTACTGGGTGAAAAGATACAGGATATGGGCGCACCGCATGTAGCCAGGGGAGATTCGCACCCGGAGTATAATTCCAATCCTCCGACATCAGGCTGGCACTGGGGAGATGGGGTAGCAGGGCCGGGAATAAAAGACGAGCCGGTCCCGGATGAATTAGTTCTTCACAGCATGGAACATGGTGCAGCTGTTGTCTGGTATAAGGATGATTTGCCAAAAGAGGATGTGGAAAAAATAAAAGTTGCTTTCAACGACGCGTTAGGGAAAAAAATTATGCTCCCCCGTAAAAATTTGGATGTGCCGGTTACTCTTACCTCATGGAACTGGCTTTTAAAACTGAAAACTGTTGACGGCGCAAAAATAAAAGAATTTATTGAAACAAATAATGACAGAGCTCCTGAAAAAGCCCCGATATAAGAATGGACATTGTTTTAATTTCATTTGCATTTCTGGCAGGTCTGCAGGCGTTTTTCGCACCCTGCAGTATTGCCTTAATACCGGCATATATCGGCTATTATGTAAGTGATGGCGCGCGACAAACCAATTCCCAAAAACAACTGTTATTTGGCCTCAAAGCCGGTATTGTAACAAGTATTGGCCTAATCAGTGTTTACGCGGTATTTGGAATCATTCTTCTTCTTCTTGGAAAACTGATAGCGCCTTTCATGCCATGGATTGAACTTGTAACAGGAGGGATACTTCTTTTTTTAGGTACTGCTGTTCTAATGGGATATGAATTTGCGCTTCGCCCCCCGGCCGTAATTCAAACGGCTTCAAAAGGCGCTAAGCGTTTTTATTTCTTCGGCGTTGCCTACGCTTTTGGCGCAATCGGCTGTACCTTGCCTATTTTCCTTCTAGTTATTTTTCAAGCCCTTGCACAAAGAGGAATACTTGGAGGACTTATTAACTTCTCCGTATACGCACTTGCTATGGTAATGCTCATGGTTATATTTTCTCTTATCGCCGCAGTTTCTAAAACTGCAACCTCCCTCTTTATGGCAAAATACATGCTAGCAATACAAAAAAGCGCAGGTTTGTTGATTCTTCTTGCAGGAGTTTATCTGCTATATTTAGCATTGAGGGTAATTACTATATGAAAGTTGTCTGGACAGATCAACCTATCTTCAAAAAAGTGCCTTTATTTTTGGTAGTGCTAGTTGTGGCCTTTTTAGGATTTAATGTCTATCTAAACATTAAGATTAAAGATACCAAACAGGAACTGACCCAAATTAAAAAGGCAGCTCTTAAACCTCCTAGAGTTGTCCCGGCGGAATTTACGAAAAAGATAAGCTTAGGAGAAAAAAAATGCCCTGGAGTAAAAGCAGGTAATCCGAATGCACCGCTTAAATTCAAGGTTTTTGAGTCAGAAACCTGTCCTTTTTGTGTTGCTCAAAATAAAGTTCTTGATGAATTATTACCGGAATATGGAGACTTATTTTATGGCGAGTGGTATCAGGTTATCGATTGCCAGAAAGAAGCAGAGCAATATAAAATATCCGGAGTTCCAACCTTTGTTTTTACTGCGCAGGGCGTTGAAAAAGAACCGGCTTATGGCTTTTTAGACAAACAACAGCTTATGGATTTTACTTGCCAAGTATCGCAACAATGTTAATGTATGAAAAATCAAATTAAAACCATTGCCACACTAACTTGTCCAAAATGTCAAACTAAGCAAACCGTAAAAATGCCTACAGATGCATGTCAGCACTTTTATAAATGCCAAAGTTGTGGAACAATGCTGAAGCCAAAGGAAGGCGATTGCTGCGTATTTTGTTCATATGCAAATACAAAATGTCCTCCCAAACAGCTCCAAATGAAATCTTAATAAAATTTATTCAGAAATAAATAAATCTAAACCCCCAAGATAATATAATTTTTATACGCCAAAAATAACACTTGACAAGTAATAATACTTCCTACTACACTTAGTAGTAGATGATAAAAAATAAGAAAAAATTAACCATACTTCTTTCTTTAATACCTAAAAGATTTAGTATGCCACAGGTATTGATTGTCCTATTAGTTATTTCGTCATTTCTAATAGGAGTTTTATATACAAAAGTGCAATATCTTGAGAAAAATGGCGGATCTCCTACTCAGTCAGCCGTACCACAAGCTGTTGCTCCTCAACAAGCCCCGCCAGAAGATACAAGTCCTAAAAAGGTATCTGTTGATGATGATCCTGTATTGGGTAATAAGAATGCAAAGGTTACGCTTATTGACTTTTCAGATTATGAATGCCCATTCTGTAAACGATATTTTGATGAGACATACCCTCAGATAAAAAAAGATTATGTTGATACCGGCAAAGTAAAAATAGTTTTTAGAGATTTACCTCTTTCTTTTCATCAGAATGCTCATAAAGAAGCTCAAGCTGCTGAATGCGCAAGGGAGCAAGGGGGAGATGCAGTCTACTACAAATACCATGATGAAATCTTCAACCGAACTACCTCAAATGGAACAGGACTCGCACTTACAGAGCTCCCGGTTATTGCAAATGACTTGGGTTTAAATGGCTCATCATTACAGTCATGTCTTGATTCTGAGAAATATAAAGCTGAGGTCGATAAAGATTTAGCAGATGCTTCAGCAGCGGGCGCTTCCGGAACTCCGACATTTTTCATCGGTAAATCAACAAGTAATGGAGTGATTGAGGGATCAAAATTGGTTGGCGCACAACCGTTTAGCGCTTTTAAGACAATCATTGATCAGCAGCTAAAGTAAACACATGCATGAAGCAAACATTTTTATCTACAAAACTTATAATTCCCACTTTTATTATAGCTAGCCTTTACATCGTCGTTCTTACATTACTTATGAATGCTGAACTTGTTAGAGACACGCTTTTTGGAGTATTTCCTATCGACTACAAAATTAATTTACTTTTTGCATTACTTCAGGGAATGTGGACAACGATGAGTGGGATAGGACTTATGATTTTTTTCATTACTGCTTTGTTAACAGGTGCCAATCTTACCCTTCTTGGTCAGCGGCTGACAGCTCTGCGCAAGTTAGATAACCTTCATGTTGTGGCTGGAGGCAACTCACTTTTAGCAATAGTTGGCAGCGGTTGTGCATCATGCGGATTACCGCTTTTGTCAATATTGGGAGTAAGTGGTAGTTTAGCCTTTTTACCGCTTAAAGGTACAGAACTCTCATATATTTCTGTAATATTGCTGTCTATCTCGTTATATCTTATGATCAAAAGTGAAAATAGCCGCCAAGCTTGTTTAGTAGAAGCGCAGAAATGAATCAAAACAAATTGTTGCTTATTGTTGTAGTTATAGCATTTACTGCTATTGGACTTTTATATTACAGAATTAATTCTCTTTCTAAAGAAAGCAGCAAAGTAAAAACCTTTAATTTAGTACTTAAAAATTACCAATATCAGCCATCAACGATAAAGGTAAATCTTAATGACGAAGTGGTCCTTAATGTTGATAATCAAGACAATGTTGAGCATGGACTGCATTTGCCTACATATAATATAATTGAAAGCGTTCCGTCATTGCAGAAAAAACAAGTACGATTTGTTGCAACTAAAACCGGAACAGAAGTAGGCGTTTGCTCATCAGACCATGGAGAACGCCTAAATGTTGAAGTTTTGTGATGAAAGTAATAATTATTGCGTATTTTATTAATATGCAGATACTAAATGTCCACCAAAACAAGAAGAATTATTGACAACATGAATAATATACAAAAAATACTTATAGCAATTGTAATGGTTATAGTTTTTGCTGGAGCAGGAGTTTATTTGTATTCTAATCTACAAAATAGAAGTAGTTCAAAGCAAACAGGAGAATACGCAAGAGATACAAAAAACTATCTGACTGCAAAAACGTCTGCGGTTGTTGAGTTGAAAAATGGTGATAGCTATAGCCTTGTCGCAAGCATCGTCAGAAAAAAAATTAACGGTAACGAGGTAAAAATGCTTGCCTATAACGGTTCAATTCCCGGCCCGCTGATTAAAGTCTCTCAAAATTCAGAAATTACAATCAATTTTAAAAATGAAACTGACGTTGATTCTACAGTTCACCCGCATGGCGTAAGAGTTGAAAATAAATTTGATGGTGTTCCGGATGTTACCCAAAAGGCAGTAAAGCCTGGTGAAAGGTTTATCTATAAGATTAAATTTCCTGATCCTGGAGTGTTTTGGTATCATCCGCATATTAGAGAAGATTATGCTCAAGAATTAGGTTTGTATGGCAATTTCTTGGTTACACCTTCTCAAAAAGACTACTGGGCCCAAGCTGATCGCGAGGAAACAATTTTCCTCGACGATATTCTTATGAAGAATGGGCAATTAGCTCCATTTAGCAAATTATCAGTTGATCATACACTTATGGGAAGATTCGGTAACGTTATGCTTGTTAACGGAGAGACTAATTATAAACTGTCTGTCAAACAAGGAGAGCGGGTACGTTTCTATTTTACGAATGCCGCTAATACAAGAGTATTTAATATTTCAATTCCCAATACCCGGATGAAGTTAGTCGGCGCAGATAATGGCAAATATGAACGGGAAGAATGGGCGGATTCAATATTATTGGGTCCATCTGAACGGGCAGTAGTAGAGGTGTGGTTTGATAAATCAGGAGATTATAAAATTATTCATAAAACTCCTGAGAAAACATATATTATGGGTACAATTGCTGTTGAGCAACGCCCGGTTACCACTTCATATTTTCTCGTACCTCGTATTAACCAGGATTTTATTGACTCACTTAACTCCTTACGTCCGTTATTTTCTAAAACCGTTGATAAAAGTCTTACTTTAACACTTCAGATGGGTTCATCAAATTCAGATAATAATAATTCAATGGGCGGTCATATGATGGGCAATGGACAAATGATGGGGAATAGCCAGATGTCCATGGGAGACGTAAAAAAAATTGAGTGGGAAGATGATATGAACATGATGAACATACAGTCAACCAAAGATACTCTTAAGTGGAAACTTCTCGATCAAGAATCGAATAAGGAAAATATGGATATTAACTGGCAGTTTCAAAAAGGAGATATAGTTAAGCTAAAAATATTTAACGATGACAAGTCTATGCATCCGATGCAGCATCCTATTCATATTCATGGTCAAAAGTTTCTTGTACTTAATACAAATGGTCAGAAGAACACAAATCTGGTTTGGAAAGATACCGTACTTATTCAAACAGGCGATACTGTAGAAATCTTAGTTCAAATGGACAATCCCGGTAAATGGCTGATACACTGTCATATTCCAGAGCACATGGAAGCAGGGATGATGTCAAAATTTGAGGTGATATAATTTGTGACATGAAAAATAGGCTATCAGGAAAATCCTATTAATTAAGCTCGAAAAGGGTATTTTGAACATCTTTTAGATTCAATTTCTCTTTCATGACCCCGATTTAATCGGGGTTGACACAAAAATGAGTGTCTGGTATTTTAGTATAGCGAGGAGGTAAATCCCGCCTAAGCTTACCGTTTGCCTTTTCAGTACTATTCGTACACGGCTCACGGAGCGCTTGGTCGGCGGACAAGTATGGCAGATTTTCAGCCCAAGGCTGATCCGCCTTTGGCGGAAACTTTAACATATGAGTGATTTAGTATTTACAGATCAAAATTTTAAACAAGAAGTTCTGGATTCTAAAACTCCCGTTTTGGTAGATTTTTGGGCTGCGTGGTGCATGCCATGCAGAATTGTCAGTCCTATTGTTGAGGAGTTGGCAAAAGAATACGGCGAAAAATTAAAGGTTGGGAAATTAAACGTTGATGAAAACGGACAAACGGCACAAAATTACGGAATAATGAGTATTCCAAGCCTTTTAATTTTTAAAGACGGTCAAGTTGCAAAACAAATGGTCGGAGCACAAAGCAAAGATAATTTTAAAAGGGAAATAGACAGCGTGCTTTGATTGATGTTAGACAATAGAAGTTAGAAGTTGGATTTTGAAATTCGAAGTTTGATGTTAGATGTTTTCTATCTTCAATTTTCCAGCTTCAAGTTCTAACTTCTATTTTCCAGTTTCTATTATCAAATATGACCTACGACGTTATTATTATAGGAAGCGGTCCCCGCAGTATGCTTACTTGCTCTCGAGGTTTACATCCTCGCATCGCAAGAGCGCAACTACGGGGCAAGCCCGCTTCAATATAATTTATGGATAAAATATATGATGTCATTATAATTGGGAGTGGACCAGCAGGGTTAACAGCCGCCATTTATACAACTAGAGCAGACTTAAAAACTCTGGTAATCTCCGGTGTTAAATGGGGCGGGCAGTTAATGCTAACAACCGAAGTTGAAAATTTTCCCGGGTTTTCTGAAGGAATTCAGGGTCCTGATTTAATGACAAGCATGCGAAAACAAGCGGAAAGGTTTGGTGCCGAATTTGTCGATGACGATTTTACTTCCGCGGATTTTAGTTTAAGGCCTTTTAAAGTCTCGGTCGGCGATAAAACATACGAAGCAAAGTCCGTAATTATCGCAACTGGAGCTGATACAAAATGGCTGGGGGTTCCGGGCGAACAGGAAAAAATCGGCCACGGAGTTTCAAGCTGCGCTCCTTGCGACGCAGCCTTCTTCAGGGACAAAAATGTTATCGTGGTCGGAGGAGGAGACTCTGCAATGGAAGAGGCTTTGGTTTTAACAAAGTTTGCAACAAGCGTTACTTTAATTCACAGAAAAGATACGTTTAAGGCCTCGGAAATTATGCAAAAAAGAGTTAAAGAAAATCCGAAGGTTAACATTCAGTTCAACTCAGAAATTGTTGAAGTATTGGGTGAGGGTAAGGTCGAAAAAGTAAAAATAAAAAACAACAAAACAGGGCAAGTTAGCGAAATGCCGATTGACGGGATTTTTGTAGCCATTGGGCACATACCAAATTCAAAACTTTTTAAAGATATTGAGGTTGACGAAGCGGGATTTATAAAAGTTTACGAACACTTTCTAACCAGTAAAGAGGGTATTTTTGCTGCAGGAGATATTCATGATGCCCACTACAAACAGGCAGTAACCGCCGCCGGTTACGGATGTGCAGCAGCTTTGGAGGCGGAGAAGTGGTTGAGAGAGCAATCATCTTAATTTCCCGGCTGCAACAATCTCGTCGTTCCCGAGGTTTACATCCTCGCGTCACGATGTCGATGTTGCGCGGCAGGCCGCCGCTGGTTACGGGTGTTCTGCAGCACTTGGAGCAGAGAAGTGGTTGGAAGAGCAATCTTCTTAATTCTCCCGGTTGCGCACTTGCCCTCCGAGAATTGCTCCTTGAGCCGTGTTCGAATAGAACTAAAAAAGCGAAAGGTAAAATCTGGAGGGGCAGCATTGGAAGCTGAAAAATGGCTTGAAGGAATTAATATTTGACAACTAAACAAAAAGACCTCTAAAATTAAACTAATGTGTCAAATCCAAGGATTAAAAAGAAAATGAATCCTAAAAAACAGGAAACGAATTCATCAGCTAATTTATTTACCCCAACCAAAAATCTTTTAGGCTGGCATACCTGGCATCCTTTCTCCAAAACAATAGTAAAGATTTTTCCTGTTATCTTAATTCTTCTGGCTATTCCTTTAACAGTTAATGTTTTACAAAACCGGCAAAACACAAGTCAAAGAGCTGCTTTTCCTGACCAGCTGGAAGCAGAAGGAGGAGTATTGGGAGGAAACGCAACAATTATCTCAGACACATCTGCATCTGGAGGACAATCTGTACTGTTTTCTGCAAGTACACCTACACAGAGTCTAACGCCTACTCCGGTACCATCTTTGGGACTTGGTCCCAGGCCAGCTCCTCAAACTCCATCCGGCATAACTGTACCATCAAATATTGATTCAACCGGTAACACTGACGTTTCTACTGCTTTACAAAATTGGGTTAATCAGCAACCAAATGGGAGTACTTTAATATTTCCCTCAGGAGCAATTTACCGTATGAGTATAGGAATAAACTTAACAGATAGAAGTAATCTGACTTTATGGGGTTATGGCGCAAGAATCAATGCCGTAGGTTCGGGGAGTAGTACTAAAGCATCAGGCATTTATCTTAAAAGATCCAATAACATCAAAATCTTTGGCTTTAGAATTAGAGGCACAAATGAACTTGCAGGAACTGCTAACGCTTATGGAGTCGGCGGTGAGTTTGCAATGGGAATTATAGGTTATGACAATTCCAATAACATTGACATTGCCGATAATACCATTGACCATGTTTTCGGAGACGGGATTTACTTTTCTACAAATCAAAATCCAAATCATGACAACTGGAATATTCATCATAATCTAATAGAACTAACAGGGCGCCAGGGTATAGTTCCGGACAGCGGAAGAGATATATATATAGAACGAAACATTATAAGAGACATTGCCATGAGCTCAATTGACGCGGAAGATGAAAGATTAAATCTATATGGAGGAGAAGCTTCACTCGAAAGAATGTATGTGAGAAATAATTTATTTGAGCGGTGGATGTGGTTTGGCACTCCCGAGCGCTATTATACTTGTCATGCTTTCCCAATGGATTACAGTGCGGGTAATCTGGCTTCCATGCACGATATTTATATCGAGGACAATACATTTACAGGTGGATGCGTCGGTCCAGGCAATACATTTCAGCAATCAAATACAGATGCTGATATTAGCATGTGGGGCGGAATGCCAAAATCAAACATTTACATCCGCCGAAATGTCTTTAACCTACCCATTAATCAACGCTCTGGGTGGGTAATTCGGTTAAATAACGTCTCCGGCGGTGAGGTAACCGGTAACACAATCCCCGGCCAAACAGTTCAGTGTTCAAGTTGCAGCAATGTAATTATTGCTAATAATTAAACGTCAGATGATTTAAATTTATACATGAAGAAAATTTTACTAACAATAACATTAATAATTCTTATCGGTTTATTTAAGACAAGTGTAGCAAAAGCTCAAACATCTTGTCCTACTGTCCCTACTAATACAGGGACGTCTTCATCAACAATTTGGGTTTATTCAACCTGGCGCTAATTTATCTTCAGAAGAACAGTTAGAGAATAGTTTATTAGCCTTTGCTATAATATTTAGGTGAGAATAAAAACTCCAAATGTAAATATAATAAAGACTTTTTTTATATTACATAAACTTACACTGCTCATATTTATCTTTTTAATTATTGTTTCTATTTCTTCAGTTTTATTTTTAAATAGTAGAGTTAATCAAACAAATACTGACAATTTAAAGCTTGAAAATAAACTAAAAGAAACTTCCGCAAAACTCAATGATTTGCAAAATCAAGATCAGTATAAAATAAACCAAAAGCTTCAAAAAAACGTAAAAGACATAGAGGAGTCTTATAAAAATGCAGTTGATTTATACGAAAAAATTCTTGATTTAAAAGCTCAAAAACAGGATACAAGAGACTTAGATAAAGGATTTGCGCAAAGCTTAAATTACCTTTCTACACTTAATTACTCATCCGCATCTGCCGGTTTAAAATTTTTGGCTCTAGATATCAAAAAAAAGGAAGATGAACTGGTTCAAGCACAAACTAAAGTTCCAACTCCCCAAAATATTACCCAAAGCAATACTCCTCCTTCCAGCGGATTTTCAGTCCAAAGCATCTCAACGGATAACGGCAGTTTTACCGTACATATAGTTGCGGCCGATTTAAACTCAACAAGAGTAATTGTTGATACGGCTTCGGATGGTGACTGTTCTAATAATTGTCCTGTGCTTTCTTTGGTAGATTATGTTTCAAGAAGCGGGGCATATGCTGGCATAAACGGGTCGTATTTTTGTCCGGCAGAGTACCCAAGCTGTGCTGGAAAAACAAACTCGTTTGACCTTTTGCTTATGAATAAAAATAAGGTTTATTTTAATTCTTCAAATA
>CAYIOB010000011.1:0-20203 GCA_964364925.1 uncultured Gammaproteobacteria bacterium | reverse complement strand
GTTGTCGTTGGGGGGTTAACTCCGCCGGTTGGAGGGGCTGGCGGTTGCCCCGGATCATCAGGATCGCCGTCTTCTTTAGAACAGCACGATACGTCTACGCCTCCTACATTTATCGGACCGTTTTCAATTGTGTTTGTAAAATTTATATCGCCGGTTACTATACTAACATTTCCAAGATTTCCGTTCGCGCTGTTTCCTCCCGTATTCAAATCCCATTTGGAGTAATTTAAAATACTTGCCTGATAATCTGTTCTTACATCTGCGCTGCATGTTAAATTAAGATTTATATTGTTAACAGAACCTTCCCCGTTTGAAAAAATACTAATATTCACATCTCCGCCTATTCCTACACCCGCTTTTACACTGGCAATATTGATATTTTTATTTTGAATGTTTTCGTCTACATAAATATTTCCTGTTTGGATTGATACATCAGAAGAGTTGTTATTTGCGCTGTTTCCTCCTGTATTTGCATGCCCGTCTACGTTATTAATAATATTTGCAGTTTGGGAAACAAAAATGTTTGTGTTGTTTGTTTGATTAAGATTAATTGAATTTTGTGAATCAGCTCCGTTTTGTGCAACTGTTAAGTCTGTAGAAGAATTGCAGCAATTTGTTTCTGCAAAAGATGCGTTTAGGTTATTTTGTATGGATACCAGCTCTTCTACATCGCCCGTGTTAATAGAAGCATTTCCGGTGTTGGAAGAAGCTTCGTTCGAACCTGTATCGGCCGATACGTCAACGTTGTTTTGCACCTCTGCGGTATTTGTCTGCTGGACAGTATTGCTAGTTGATGATGTTACATTTATCTGGTTTTGAGACCCTTCGCCATTTCCTGACACAACTAACTCTTCCGCACTTACCTTGCCGGTAAACAGAATAAATGATGCAAAAATTGAAATTGTTAAAAATATTTTTTTTATCATATTTTCTTAAATTTTTAATATTTATTAAAAATACAAAAGATTTGCAGTAAAAATATTAACTGTTTTTCTTAAGAAGCAGTGTTTTTAATATAAATTTTCTTTTTAAATATATCAGCGCAAACCCGGGCAATAACGGTAATGCCCATGCCAGGTTAATTTTTAGTTTCTTTTTCGAGGCTGCCGCAGTTTGGTTTTCGCCTACAGCGCTTGAAAGGACTGTAACGCTTGTCTGCGTAGTGCCCGCATGAAAACTTTCTCCGAAAGCAATCTGATTTGAAGAACCTGTATTTACTAAAGCGTTATTTCCGCTTGTGACTATATTTGCCTGTTGATTATTTTGTTGAGAGTTTGAGTTTGAATTGGAATTTGAGCCGCCTGTACCATTATTTGTATTTGAAGCTTGGGCGGAATCGTTTGCCGCAACAACAGGATTTTCATTATTTTCTTGTGTTTGTCCGGGGGTTACAAAATCCCCAAGCCAGCTTCCAAATACGTTGACCACTGTAACAAACAGTCTTCCGTTTCCGATTACATTATTGTTAACGAAATTAACTATATTCGCGACTATTTTTGCATCACCGGTTTTTATTGAAGAGTCTCCTCCCGTATTGTTGCTTGATGTGTTTCCCCCTGTATTAGCAGACAAATTAAGGTTATTTGTGATTACCGCATTGTTTGCCTGAACGGAAGTCTCACTGTTATTCTGGGTTACATTGCCTGTATTGCTAGAACCTGCTCCGTTTCCGGAATTAACCGCTGTTATATCGCCGTTTTCATCTACAACAAATTCTGTTCCCGTACTTCCCGCAAAGTTTTGCCCATCTGGGGCTCCTAATATCCTTCCAATCCATTGCCCCGCTTCGTTAACTAAAACCAGCCACCAATCCCCGCCGATTACATTGGAGTTTGCAATATTAAGAACATGAGCGTTAATATCCGTATCTCCTGTTTCTATCGAAGAATTACCGTTTGTATTTCCACTTGTCTTGTTATCTCCTGTCGCAGCGGAAAGCATAAGGTTATTTTCTATCGCAGCGTCGTTATACTGAAACGAGTTATCACTTGAGTTTTGCGAAACTGCTGCGTCGTTTGTTGAATCCGAACCGTTTCCAATATTTCCTACAGTAACGTCCCCTCCCCCACAAGTAGAGCACGATAGAGCGCTTTGGGGAAGAATAATGTCTCCGATTAAATCTCCGAATATATTAACCACTCCGAAAACTATGTTTCCCGCTAGATTGTTATTTACAAAATTCAGAAGGTTTGCAGCAACATTTGCATCACCTGTATCTATTTTGGAATCTCCATTTGTATTTGCGCTTGCGCTGTTATCTCCCGAGTCTGCATTAAGCGTCAGATTGCTCTCTACTGCTGCGTCGTTAGTTTGAAAAGTATATTCGCTGGAATTATCCGTTACGCTTGCGTTGTTGGTTGAATCCGAACCGTTGCCTAAGTTTTGCGTTGTAATCGAGCCTGTTCCCGGGCATCCGGAAATACATCCCGTTGTAAAATCAAGAAGAATATCCCCGACATGATCGTCCGCAATATTAAACTCGGAAACCATAATTCCCTCTACGTTTGTGTTTACCCCCGTAACAACAGTAGCTGTTGTGTTCGCATCGCCCGTATTTATAGTTGTATTTCCCACATTGTTATTCGATGCGTTGTTTCCGCTTATGGATGATTGATTAAGATTGTTTCCAACTACAGCGCTATTGTCCTGGAATGTACTGTTGTTCTCCGATAAAGATACTGAGCCGTTGTTTATAGAATCCGTTCCGTTTCCGGAATTTACAACGCCTATACTGTTTCCGGCATCTTCTCCACTCCCTAAAGAGTTGGTATTTGTATTTCCCAAAGTTGTTAGTGTTCCTGACGAGTTTGCGTCACCTGTATCTATAGTAGTATCTCCGACATTTCCGGAATCATTAATTCCTGTTTGTTCATCCTCATTTTGTGATATTGTTTCCGGGCTATATTCCTCTTCCCATTCATTATTTTCCTGTGTTTGTTCTGCTTCGGGTTCCGGATCGGGAGCCAACACTTCCTCAAGCGTAGGCGCGGTTGGCGCTTCGGGTGCTGTTGGCGCTTCGGGTGCTGTTGGTGCATCCGGTGGAGGAGGCGGAGGGGTCGGAGCGCTCGGCGCTTCCGGAGCTGTTGGCGCGGAAGGAGCCTCCTGAGCCAAAACAGGAGAAATCTGCGCAAAAAGCAGCACAACTATTATTAGTATAGACAAATAGTTTTTAATTTTTTCTTTCATATTTTTAAAATCTAAAATTCGTTTTTAATTTTTAAAACCAAGTTTCAAATTTTAATTCCTGTCCGCCTTCCGGCGGAGTTCTTGTTGTAGGGTGTCCCGCCGAAGTGCCAGCAGGACATCCCTACAAACAAAGAATTAGCTTAACAAACCAAGAAGTCCGAGAAGTTCACTTAGACTTAGATTAAATTCTACGTCAAAGTTAAAATCCGGCCATTCAAAGTCTGAATCTCCTCCAACCACATTGACATTTCCTAAGTTACTGACATTAGCGTCAACTTCGGCATCACCTGTATCAATGGATGGGTCTCCGCCCTCTCCACCTAAGGTGTTGTCTTCGTTATCGTTGTCGCCTGTATCAGCATCTAGGTCGTCTAAATCGTTATGGATATTGGCCTGGTTATCCTGAAATGTACCACCTTTTTCGTCATTGAATGACAAATCGGCATAGATATCATTGTCAGAATCAGTTCCGTTTCCATCGATTTTTGCCAATAGGTCGTCAAAAAGGCATCCGCAGTTTACGTCTGCCCAGTTGAAGTTAACAGCATTATCTACATCGACATCGACTGTTGCGTCACCGGTGTCAATAGATGATTCTCCTCCGGTGTTATCTTCCGCATCATTATTCCCTGTGTCGGCATCGGCGTCTACGTCATTTCTGACATATGCGTCGTTGTCTTGTGTGAGTGATACAGAATTGTCTAAATCGAGATCAATGTTGTTATCGCTCCAGCTTCCGTTGTCAACTATTCGAAGACTTAAGTCTCCGCCGCCGTTTCCATCTGAACCAACATTGGCCCAGTTAGAATTTGCGGTTGTTGCAAGAGAAACAGATACTTTGGCATCACCGGTGTCAATTGAAACATCTCCACCCGTGTTGTCTTTTGCATCGTTATCTCCTGTGTCGGCATCGGCATCTACGTCATTATAAACGCGTGCATTATTGCCCTGATAAACCTCTGTACTGTTATCCTGGTCCAAATATACATCGTTATCAGAATTTGTGCCGTTACCTTCTATCAAAACAGTTGTATTGCCAGTTTGGCAACAATCAACGTTTGCGCTGTTGCTGTTCAAAGTGTTAGAGACAGTTGCATTTACGGTTGCATCACCGGTGTCAATGGAAACATCTCCACCCGTGTTGTCCTCCGCATCGTTGCCTCCTGTGTCGGCATCGGCATCAATATTATTGGTGACATTTGCCGTATTATTTTGAACAACAGTTGTTGACTGGTTCAAAGACACATTAGCTGTGCTGTTTGAACTACTGCCGTTTCCGGAAATCTGAATCGTTGTATCTGCGAATGCTAACGGTGTTAATGCGTTAAGTAGCACTGCTCCGGTTGCGATTCCCGTTACCAATCTTCTTTTTAAATCGTTCATTTATATTTCACCCCCTTTCTTTTAAAGGATCTGTCCGATTTGCATCTGACAGCACTTCGTTTTTACTTCCGTTTCCGTGTTCGGATTAAATCTAAACAAAAAAACGGAGACTTCTCTATCCCTCGCCTTATGCGAGAGCTAGAAAAGCCTCCGTTTGCGGTCAGCTTTTTTGCTTTGTAATTACTATATATAGTATTACAAAATAATTGTCAAGACCCTAATTTTATATTTAAATTGGTTTTTATTCCGTTGCGGGTGCGGGTTATTCCGTTGAGTTCCTTTTCCGGAGGATTATCTTCCTGAATATCTGTTCCCATTGAGATTCCTGTTTTTTTAATATTGCGTACCGTTATTTGTGTTACTTTTCCGTTTTGCACATAAAGCTCTACGCTTCCAAATATTATATCATCTAACGCTTTTTGCACTTCGTTTATTAACTTTATTTTGTCCTGCTGTGTATTTATCATTTTACAAAATTAGGATTATATTTATAATGTTTTTAATTCGAGTCTGATTGTTTCTTTGTTTCCTTTAATTTCTCCAACTTGCAGCCTTAAGTCCTTATCGGAGTCATTTATGGGAAAACCGACTCTTGTATATTTTGTTGAGATTGCCTGCACTAGTACTGGATCGTTATGAATGTCGGGAGCTATCCATTCATTTTGGTTATTTACGGAAAGCCTTATGTAATCCCTGCTGTTTATTTCAATCCCCTGTGTATGGTTATTTGAAATTTTAAGATTTACTATTAAAAAGGTTCTTCCCTGTACTGCTCTTGCTCTTTGCCCTTTTACAATAATTGAATCCTGAAGTTCTACAGATTCTATATTGTATTCAACCTTGCTTACTTCCTTGCCTTTATCATCTTTTAAGGGAAACGCGAATTTTTTATTTAAAGTTTGTTTTGCCTTTGACTGGGAAGGAAGCGGTCTTTCGTCCTGATAAATACTTATTTCCGGTCCCGGTGTTTTTCCAGCATAATAAATAGACAAACCAATAAGCCCGGCAACCGTTATAAAAAGGAAAAGCCAAAATATATGTTTTCGCCTAAACTTATCTTGGCGGTAATTAAAATGCGCAGACCGGTTTGGTAACGATAGTTTTGTAAACTTTTCTTTTATAACGCGGGGGATTCTTGCTAGAAGATTAAAAAAGGGCAGCTTGCTTTTAAAATCGGCTGTTACGTTAATGGTCGGTGTGCTATCTTGCGGAACCGGTATTGTTTGTTCGTTGTTATTATCCATAAGCTAGTTTACCAATTAAAAACCCCCTTAAGGGGGCAGAGCTTTAAGTAAATCGAAATATATCAGACTCAAATTTTGTTGTCAATAGCCAAAAGATAAACTAGTCCTTAATTATCAATCTAATCGAAGTTTTTGTATCAAATTCTGCTTTTCTTATCTCCACAACAATCCCAAAAGAATTATTTGCTCCCGCTAATTTATTCAGCACATTACCGTTTGTAGTTGTCTGCACAAAAGAAGTCGCTTTCATTCCCATAGATTTTATTTTTTCTTTATACCAGTCGGTAATTATTTGAGGTTTATCGGCGCTTTCCATGCTTGATATGTCTCCGTCTCCTGTTATATTAGAAGAGTTTGGATAAATAAAATTATTTATACCCTCTCGCAAAGCAGGACTTGCGGGTGTTGGCGATAGGGTTGGCGCCGAGTTCCCCCGATTAAATCGGGGTTCAATCGGGGTTGATTTCGGTTTAATCGGGGAGGGCGAAGGAATAGGAGTGTTTTTTTCGGCTTCACTGCTTTGAGAATTGTTACTGAAAAAATTCTTGTTTTCAAACATAACAAGTGCAATTAATGCGAATACAAGAACAATTAAGAGTCTCAAGTTTGCCATAAAACATATACATTATATATGATATGTCAACTAATGTATTGAACGCCGTGCTCATTAAGTATATAATCCCGACTATAGATTTTATGAAAAAACAGATAGAGAGTTTCCTGCCTTACATTGTTGTTTTTTTGGCGTCTTTATATAAGCCCTACGATGCGGATTTAGGCTGGCACTTAAAATACGGAGAATATTTTTTTAAAAACTTTCAAATTTTAACGGATAATACTTTTTCCGCAATGATGCCTGATTTTAAATGGGCAAATATTTCCTGGGGAGTTGATTTGGTGTATTATTCTGTTTTCAGCAGTTTCGGATTTTTAGGTTTAACCCTTTTGGGAGCCCTTATAGTTACTCTTACGTTTTTTTTCTTTTCAAAAGCTTTCGACTTAAGTTATTGGGAACAAAGTTTAATTTTTCCTTTACTTCTTATAATTGAAGAACCTATAAATCAGGTTTCTTTCCGCGGTCAGCTTTTGAGTCTTCTTATTTTTGGAATTCTAATTTATCTTTTTAAGAAATACGAAAATAAACCAAGGGCAATTTTTTTAACAATCCCCTTATTTTTTATCTGGGCAAATCTTCACGGACAATTTATCTTAGGACTTGGGGTTTTCTTTATTTGGGCCATTATTCAAATTTTTAATAAATATCTTGATAACCCAAAAAATCTTACTGCGGTAAGAGAAAGCGCAAAAACATTGGGTTTAGCTTTCTTTTTGTCTTCCGCTGTAATTTTAATTCATCCTTTCGGAGCTGCGGTTTATATGGATGCTTTTCTTCATTTCGAAAACGCTGATCTTAAAAGCGTACTTGAATATCTGCCATTTGATGAAAGATCAACGCAGTGGTGGTACCAGCTTATTATTGGAATACTCGTAGCAGTGGGTGTTGTTTTTATGTATTTCGAGGGCAAATTAAAAAGCAATATTCCATATCTTGGCTTATTCGGTATACTCTATACTCTTACTTTTTTTGTTAAAAGATATGCCTGGTCTATGTATTATCTTTCTATTCCGTTTTTACAGCCTGTGGCTTCTTTTTTTAAACCAAACAGCAAAAGAAATACATTTATAGTAGGAACAGTTTTATTTATTTTTTATCTTCAGTTTGCAATTTATTTTAAGCTTCCGTTTACACAATATACAAACATGTCCTGGGACGTGTACTGTAAAGAGTACGCGCATTGCTCTCCTGCTTCGGTAGAATATCTGATAAAACAAAAGCTCGATAAGAATCTCTTTACCTTATATAACTGGGGAGGGTACATTATTTGGAACTACCCCCAGATAAAACCAAGCATAGACGGAAGAATGCATTTATGGAGGGACAAAAAAGGATACAGCGGCTTTGCCGACTATTACGGATACGAGCAAAACTTAAAAGACATAGACGATTCTTCGTATAATGTTGTTTTAATGTCCCCTGAAAAACCTGTTTACAAGAGACTTCTAAAGCTTGCCAGAGAAGGAAAATGGAAGTTAGTATATAAGGATAAATATTCCGGAGTTTTTGTCAGAAATTAATTATAAATTCTTAAAAATTCTTTCAATAAAGTTTTTAAATGCCTCTACTATTTTTTTAATAAAGTCTTCTTTTACTTCTTTCTCTTTATTATCAGAATCTTTTTGATTATTTTCTTCCTCAGCTGCTTTAGTAGAAGTTTTTGTTGGAGTAATGTTATCGGAATTTTGCGAGACCGAAACGCTGGTTTTACCACCATTTGAATTAGACTCTAGATTATATTCACCGGGGCCATATTCGTCTAAAACTTTTTTTTCTCCATTTGTTTCTATTTCTATACGGGTATGAATATCTTGTGTATTGGTACTTGTTGAAGAGTTGTCATTTGATGAATTAACGCTTACATTTACATTGCTCATGGCAAAAGATTGTTGATTGGCTAAGGAGAACAGAAGAAGAAATGAAAATAAAGAAAACACTGCTTTTTTCACACAATCTTTTTACACCAATTTAAGGTGTATTGTCAACAATCATATTTATCAATAACTCTTCAAGGAGAGACCTTACAGAGATTGAATACAACATTAGATAAATGTTATATTAAAATATGCCTGCCAAAAATTCATTAAAAATTTATCTCAAGAACGGTTATTACCATATTTACAATCGGGGTGTTGAAAAAAGAAAAATTTTTATAAACCAACAAGACTATTCTATTTTTCTTTCATATCTAAAAGAATATTTAACTCCAAAAAATGAAAAAGAACTTAATAACATACTTCTAGACCCCAAAATTCCCTGGATAGAAAAAGAAAAAGCACTTAAAAAGTTAAGGTTAAATAATTTTTCCCAAGAAATTATTCTTATTGCTTACTGTTTAATGCCAAATCATTTTCATTTTTTTATAAAACAAAATAAATCTGATTCGATATATAAATTTATGAGTTCTCTTTGCACTAGGTACACAATGTATTTTAATAAAAAATATAAAAGAGTGGGATCACTTTATCAAGGAGTTTATAAAGCAGTCTTAATATCAAAAGACGAACAATTCATATATCTGTCTAAATACATTCATAAACAATCTCTTATTCCAATTTCTCTTAAAGGAGAGACCTTAATGCGAATGCAGCCATCATCATTCAAAGATTATTTGGGAATTAGGAAAACAGAATGGGTTAACCCAAATGAAATACTTTCAAGCTTTTCAAAAAAAAATCTCAATTTATCATATGAGAGTTTTGTTAAGGAAATCGAAAATAATATTAATATTATTAAAGATATAATATTAGAGTAATTAACTTCTTCAAGGAGAGACCTTATAGAACTTATAGAATAATTAATTTGACAAAATTGCGGTTGCAACAAACCTTTTGCTGTCTAAAAACCCTGTGCAGGTATATAAAGTTATTCTATTGTCATTTGTTTGGGATAAGATGTGGGTTTGACTAGGATCAACTACGGATGTAAATTGCACTATAAAAACTTTCTTTTGTCCATTACTCATTACAATCTCAATTTTTTCCCTCGGTTTTATTTTAGATAAATTTCCTAAGATACTTGGCCAGTTATGTCCATATAAAATACTATTTCCGCTTCCTCCCGGAACAGGAGACGATAGAAGATAAGAAATCCCTTTTGTGGTTACCTCCCATTTTCCATTATTTATTTTTGCCGGATAAATTCCATTATCTATTTTTAAAGACGGAATAATTATCCTGACCGGAACTACATCTGAACTTACAACCCTATTAACTTTTAAATCTTTAAATTCAAGAGTTTTAGGGCTATAGCGCTGTAAAACAAGATATCCTCCAAAAAAAATTAGTAAAAAACCCAAAGTTAGCAGTACTTTAGAAGCAAAATTCATCTTCATCTCCCATGTTATTTGCTCTTTTTAAAAGAGAGGGCAAACCCGGTTAAAACCAAAGCAATTCCGATTAGAAATACGCTTACTATAAATACCATGTTGCCTGTAGAGGCAAGTCCAAGCACTGCTTGTGTTGATGCTCCCAAAACAGATCCGGCGCTTGCCCCGCCCACAGCTGCTGAAGACCTTCCATCCGAAAGGCCGTCTCCAGGGCCTCCGGGATTTGTTGAACCACAAGCATAACTTGAATTTTGCGCTAAATATGGAGCAGCTTCAAGTCCCCAAGCAGAACCGTCCGGTATCAATGTCCAACCCTGGGAAATTAGAACACTAACTTCGTCCTCCAACAGGCTTGAAACCTTCCACCAATTTGTCTGAATACCTTCCCCGCTGTCAGCGCAAAGGCATTGCATCAAAGTGCCACCTGAAAGCGTATAAACAGAATCTTTACCTGTAAAAGTTGAACTGTTTCCGACAACGCCGTGGACGCCCGAATCATAAGAGGTGCTAACTGTCCCCTGGGGGTTTATGCATGAAGGAAATGTAGGCGTTGATATTGCGCCTGCGCTTTGTGAAGACGCAAAGAATAAAACTGCTGACAATAAACCCGATAAAAATAATCTTTTTCCTGCCATAAAAAAAGTAAGACTCTAAAAAGCCTTACTGTCAAATTATCGTAAGGATTATATCATACTATATCAAAAAGTCAAGTAGAAATAGTCCTGTAGTCTTAAGGCAGAAAACTGAATATTCTGTGGATGAATTTTTTTGTTTTAAAGAGAAAGTCTTCTTTTTCTTTTTTAAGAACTATCAATTGCGGTGCTTGCGGGTCTATTGTAACCGTTTTTGCATGGAACTCGGGCGTCTCGATTTTGATTGTTTTAGAATCGCCAATGTAAGGAAACTCGTAATTTCCCTTTGAGTCGGTAAAAAAATATCTGTTTTCTACTTTAATATATGCTCCGCCGATTCCTCCTCCGGCCTCATCTTGTACTACACCGCTAACAACAGGAGCATTGAATACAGACTTAAGAGTTTCAGCTGCAATTCTTGCTTTTCCGTCTCCCGACCAAAGGGCGGTTGAACTTCCGGTATTGGTCCAGTAGCTTATGCCAATCACTTGGTTTGTCCGCGCAAGTTTTAAGAGAGCAATATTTATCCAATCTGCTTGCTGTTTTTCAGTCATTTTTCCGTTTATGTCGGGAATGGGTGCGCCGAATTCCCCCAGAACTATTTTTCCGCCGGAAGCCTTAGCTATTGAATCTATGTCTGAAATTAGTTTTTCCGGAGTTGAGACGTAATGGTCAATCGCAACTATTCCATCCATGGCAAGCGTTGTTTTTTTATCCATAACAGCGCGCGCTACGTCGCCGTTCATAGAGTTAAAGTTGGAAGCCACATTTTTATTAATTGCTTTAAACGCGGTTTTTGTAACGTTATATTCATCAATTAAAAATTTTCTGTGCCCTAAAACGTCTCCGTTTTGTCTTGGATCTCCAGGTCCTCCGTTCTCACACTCCGGACAGGGTGAAAAAACATCTCCATCTTCAAAAATATCCTGGTGTTTTAAGATAAAATCTTGCGTTTTTTTAATATGTTCAGCTCTTGTAATTTTCGGGTAACCAAACCAGCCTTCCCATCCCGACCAGTTCCCGCGAAACCAAACCTGTAAATTGTGCCGTCTTGCCCCGTCGACCCATCTTTTTAATATTGGGTAAAATTCTTCATCATAAGGCGTTGCTATAGCCACGTGCGTTGCGCCTGTATCCGCAATGTTTTTGACTTGCTCTTCTATTACCGTGTCAAAAGAAGGCTCGTTTAATTTCTCGCGGGAAACATCCCTTGAGTATTTCATTGTATCTATGGATTGAAATTCCCACCAGGTAACCCGTTTTTGTTCGGATTCGGTTATACTCTTACGAAAACCGAACAGCAATATTAACAATATAGCAATAACGGCAATGATTAATAATTTTTTCTTCATGTTTTTAAAACTCCATGATTCATAATTCATAATTCATGATTCTATTTCTGCTTTCCAAGAACCGGCTTTGTATTTAAAGTCTTAACCAGTTCCGGCTTTATTTCATAAATATCGGCAAAAGGATAAGTATCAACAAGGGTATACCAACCTTCTTTGTACGCTTTTGTTTTGCTTACCAATTTAAACGTTGAGTCATTGTTGTCATTTGTTCTCATAACAATCCAGCGCGCCCATCTATCGGGAGCTACAGTTGCGCTTTCCCAATATTTTCCTGTTCCCTCATGAATAAATTTTTTCATAGGAAAGCCTGATGAGAAGATTATAGCATCATGACTTGCCGCGGAAATTAAGATAAAACCGTCCTCTTTTGCATTATCCCGTAACCAGCCTGAAACTTCCGACACGTTTTTCTGGCTTGAGCCGACTCTGGCATCGTCAATGGTAACGGCATCAAAGTTTGCAAAAGAGAAAAATAACACAAAAGCCATAAGACCTATTAAAACAAACTTAAGTTTCTCTGCTTTTTGCACAAGATACCCCACAAAAATAGCAATTGAAGGCATCATGACAATGCCGTACCTTGCATTAAACCAGGTGTTTCCCGAAAGTCCCTGGATAAAAAGAACCGATTGCCCTAAGTAAAGCGCGAGAATATTAAAAATAAGAGGAGCAAATAAAGCCGTTGCGGCAATTTTTATGGATGTGCTTATTCTTTTATCAAGCCAAAAGACAATTGCCCCCATAGCGCCCAAAAGGGCAATAAATGTATTAGTATTATAAGCAACTGAATATAAATAAACTTTTATAGAAAATAAAAGATTTCCTTTAGTGGCCAGGTTTCCTGCTATTTGTAATTGTTCCTGCTGGATATACGCGGAATAAGGACCGAAAATAAAATACAAAGGGTCTTTGAAAATTAACAAATTCCATAAAACCCAAAGGAAAATACCAAAACCCGCAAGAGTTGCAAAAAATAAAATTACTCCTTCGCTTACCTTATAACCTTTGCGTCTAAAAACTTCTACTGCAATAAGAAGCATAGAAAACACAAGCAGAAACCACCCGTCGTAGCGGATTAAAGATGCCATCATTACCCAAAAGGCAGACTTTATAAGATTTAGGATATTGTCATCTTTAAACCAACGCATCAAATAGTAAACACCAGCCGTCATTGTTGCGATAAGCAAAAGCTCTGTCATGGCAGTTGATTGCAAATATAAAACATTAATATTGGCAGCAAATACCAAAACCCCAACTAAACGGCCTAAAATTCCAACTCCAATTTGTTTTAAGAAAAAATAAATAAGAAGCGCTGTAGCAACAAAAGATATCATTGACTGTAATGCGCCCGAAAGACCGGAATGCCACATAAAATCATTCCAAATGGTTGGCACCATAAGAAGATGGGGAAGAGGAAGCCATACAGAACCTAGCTGGGCAAAACCGGGTTTTAGTCCTTCAACAACACGCCGTCCGATATCCAAATGTGATCTTGCATCATTATACGCAAGCCCAAGTCCATTCTGGTAAAAAACCAAAAATGAAAAAGTAGATACAGAGACTAAAAATAAAAGAACAATTTGAACAGTAAATCTATCAAGAAAATTTTTAACAGAATTAATTATTCTATTATTTTCAGAAATATTTATTGACAATTCTCCGGTTCTAAAATTAAACATTTTCCTCTCCTTTCCTCCGCGAAGTTAAAGCGTAGTAAAATAAAATTCCCCCAACAACAATAAATATCGAAACAGTCAGTATCTGGTAAAATTCAACTGCTGAAATATATGGTTTTAAGAATGTCTGATAAACAAAAGATTTAGAATCTCCCGCCAATAAGAATTCCCAGTTTCGTTGATAAGTGTATCTTTGCACAATTCCCGAAATCTTCTCAAGGCTTAAAATTTGAACTTGAGGAGGTATTGCACTTGTAGTAATTGCTCCAAGCGTATTAACTGCAATAGAATAAAATGCAACTGGCAAAAAAATCAGCAAAAATATCATTTTTCTTTTCCAATAAGTTAAAAGCAGAGCAATAAAAATTGATAAAATTGCATAGCTTGGAATTAGATATCTTGAGCCAAAGGCCCAACCGCCCCAAGGATCTCCCCACATAGAATAAAGAAGAATATTAGCACCAATTATTCCGACTAATACAGAAATCGTCTTTACTTTTTTCTTAATTGCAAGAAGTATTCCTGCGATTCCGAATAACACTACAGGAGCGTAGTAAATCACACCTCTATCTGGACTAAAAAAATGAATATAAAATCCATTTAACATTTCTCTTGGCTGAAAAAATTTTATTGCTGATTTTTGCTGTCTTGTGGGATTTAAAAGAGAGTCGGCATTATTAGAATCCACTCCTTGAGGAGTAGTGGGTTTGCCATACTGATCAATTGCTTTTACCCCAGGTACCGTACCCGACAGCTGCAAAGGATTTCCGTAAGAGGAAGAATTAAACCACATAAAAAATGCGAGCGGAATAACTACCCCAAGAAAGGAGAAAGCGTACAAAAATTTTATGTTTATTTTTGTTATTTCTTCTTTTTTTGTTACTAAAATAAATTTGCCAAGAGCTGCAATTCCAATTGGAGCCATTAAAACTAAGTTTGGATAATCAACAGGTATTGAGGCTGCAAATAAAAGCCAGATGAGCGCTAAGGAAATAAAGCCATTTCGCGATATTAATAAATAAAGTGCAAAAAGTATTAAAAAAGTAGAAATATGATGCTGGTATAAATTAACTCCATAGGCAAATGCAGGAGTTGCAAATATAAATATTAATGATCCAAGCGTAGCAGCAATAGAATTTGCCCCAAGTTTAATTGCTATACTTCTTAAAAGAAATATATTTGCAAAAGCAAATAATGCAATAACAGCATATGCTCCTACTTGTCCTGCGCCAAGCATATTACCAAGCCAAAATCCCGGAATTATTAAAAATGAAACGCCGGGAGCAAATAATGAAACATAATTACCATTCTTAAATCCAAGATCAGGTGTTGCAAAACGCGCAATTGGTAATGAGTAAAAAAATGAGTTATTCTCTATCATAGAAAGGGCCAGGGCAAATCTTCCTCTTTCCGGAGAAAGCTCAAACGGACCGTTCTCTTTCCACTCCGGTTGATTTATAACAGCGCTGGTTGGGTTTCCCGCAATTCCACGAAGAGAAAAACCCAGTATAACTGCGCAAAATAAGAATAATAAAAAAGGCTGAATAAATTTTTTCATATTTAATAACTCATTAAACTTTTGCTTTTTTCTATTCCCTTTTTTGTTGTCTCGGAAATATTCCAAATATTATCTACTTTAATAAAAGCGGAAAAAATATAAGTAATACCCTGCAATAAACAAAAGAAAATTACAATATCTATTCTGGTTTTTTGAGCCATCTTCAAAAGCACCTGAAGTTTTAATTTCATAGTGATTGTTTCATATTTTTCTAATATTTCTTTGTCAAAATGTTTTTCCAGCTCGTTATGTGGCTGGAGGTGTCTGACCATTTGATTTATATAATCCTTAAAATTTGACGCAAGTCTATATAATACTATTGCATCTAAAACGTTAACCATTTTCCATCCATTTGATAAAGCATAATAAAAACTGTATATATCCTCGTAATGATCGGTTCCCCTAGGAAGACAAAAATGTTTCGTGAATTCTTTAGAAAATGCTCTAATCTGGCCAATACTTCTATATCTTTCTGCTTTCTTTCCTAAAATTTTTTTTGACTCCTGCCAGATCTCAAAACCAAAATGAGATAATCTTTCCACGAATGTTGTAGGAGAAACTGGCTGAACAGATCCATTAACAACACCTATAGTTGAGTCTTTTAGAAAGGGTTTTATTATGTTTTTTAATGTTTCTTTATCTTTAAGAACTACATCACCATCAAGTTGAATAAAAATATCACTATTATTTTTCTTTAATAGATAGTTGAATCGTACTGCCTTACCAAGTCTGTTTTTTGCGTCAACAATCATAATTTTTTTATTTTTCATATTTTTAACAATATTGACTGTATTATCCGTACTACCATCTGAGATTACTAGAACTTTTTCCAAAAAATATCCATCTTCTTTCTGTTCAAAAATAGATTCAAGAAGATATCTTATGTTTTTTTCTTCATTAAAAGCCGGTATCCCGATTGTTACTGTTAATTTTTTATTTTTCATATTCACAAAATCCGAAAGTTTGGTTTTGTCGCACAATTTAAATAATCAATAAATTTCTTTGTGATTAATTTTGTATAAACGCTTTCAGTTAAACTATGCGTCGCCGAATGCACCATTAAGCCCCTTATAAGAATATCGTAATCCTTATTTTTACCATAAAGATTTCTAATTTTTCCTAAGAGCCTTTTGCGAAACTCTTTGTCTGTCCAATGCATCCGCAATGTTATCAGCGAATCATAAAGCGGATTTGAAAAAAGACAAAACTGCAAATCCATTAATACTATTTTATTTTTAGACATCAATATGTTTTCTAAATGCAAATCGCGATGACTTAGTATAATTTCATCTTTTTTTAAAAATAGTGGTATCGATTTCAAAAAGACTGGTACGCCTTGAAGAAGGCTAAATAATGCTTTGGGATGAGCCAATATCGCTTTTAACAAAAGAGGGAAATAGAGAAGAGTGATTGTATTAGAATCGCGTTTTGAAATTTGCTCCCTCTCTTTAGCTGAAAGTTCGTTGCCTAGTAACCTTAAAAAATCAACTGTTTTTATATAGATTTCGACTTGCTTTTTAGGTAATATTTTGAGCGACTTTGCGTCCTCAATAAACTCTGTAAGAAGAGTTAAAGAATTATTTGTTTCGAGTTTTGCAACAAACTGAGGGATAATAATATCTTCAAATTTCTTTGGCATTGATTTGCCGATTCTTCTAATAAGCTTATTCAAAACCATATACATAATAGTTTCATTACTCAAAGTATAGTAATTAATATTTTTTAATTTTCCACTCCACATCTTAGCAAATGCTTTTTGACCATTAGAATTTTTATATAGCGCATACGAAAAAATTTTGTTTGACTTACTATTTCTTTTTGTTATGTTTATTTTTTTTATAAACTTATATTTACCTATTTGATCGGGGAAGGTAATCTTTTGGTTAGAATTTAGGAAACCAAAAAAAAGGTTTAATATACTGGAAAGTATTAATTTAGATAAATTTAATGGTTGCTCTTTTCTCATATATTTGCCTCCTTACCTACCCTCTTTGTCGAAATATCTACTTCCCATACAGGATTTGAAACCACAGAAACTTTTTGCCTCTTTATTCTAAGAAGTAAAACTACTCCAACCAAAAGAGCAGTTTTAAAAGGATGGGATATCATTTCTTCAAAAAAAGACTGTATGATAACCCTGCGGGGAATCCTGTATTCTTTTTTTAGGTCATAATCAAAATATTTTGCCATTTCCTTTTGTGAATATTGAAATCTGTTACTAGGGCCAACCTCATCTTTTAATCTCTGGGGACACCGAATGAAAACTTTTGCTAAAGATTGATGAACGTGAGTTCCACTAAGACGTTTATTTTCAAAATAAAGATATGTATCTCCGTTTACGACTGTTTCCGGAATTCTAAATTTTTTGATATGTTTTGTCCTAAATGAAATGCATCTCCCGCTTGAGGCAAAATAATTGTCTGCATTATTCCATTTCTTAGTTATTTTGTCGTGTATTCTTGTTTCAGAAGTTTTTATTGCTTCAAAAAAAGTTATGGGTGGCAATGGCAATACAGTAGTTGAAACCATAGTTGCTTGAGGATTTTCCTTAAATGCCTCCAGTATATTTTTTAAAGTATATTTATCAAATGTTATATCATCTTGGGTGAAAACAAAAATGTCTTCTTTACATTTCTGGATAAGCTGGTTCAGCTTTTTGAACTGACTTCCTTCCTTTTCATTCCAATAGATCTCAACACCCATATTCTCGAGTTTATCTTTTATTGATTTTTTAATAGGAGTTCTATCGGCGACAATTACAATACGAAAACTCGAAATATCCTTAGATACCCTTAACGTTTTTACCGTATTAATAAGAGATTCTCCGCCATAACAGGTGGGAATTCCTACCATAAATGTAAGTTTTTTATTTTTCATAGTTTTTTTAAAACATATGTTTTATTTTGCAAAAAAAGGAATGCTTTTTTATCTATAACATTTAACAACTTAAGCTCCAATTTTTTAAACAATGCTCTCCATTCCTTGTCAGTCTTATTTGTATGTGGTTCTATTAGTTCTTTATTCATAATACAGTCAATAAGGTAGGTATAATTTCTTTGAAAAACATTAGTAATAACATTTTCATGAATAATTAATTTTTTAGAAACTCTAACTGCTTCTTTTAAAACTACTTCCGGGTCAGGGGTGTGATGCAGTACTGATCTTAAAAAACATACATCAAACTCATTTTTTTTAAATGGTAAATGCTCTCCGTCATAAAGGCACATTCCTATGTCTGAATAATAACTATAGTCTTTAATATCCATCGGTTGGACATTAAAACCCTTACTCTTAAGTAATTGAGTATAAATACCGGTACCTGCGCCTAAATCAATTATTTTATCTTTTGATTTAAGGAATGGTACCACTTGGTTGGTATACTCAGAGATTAAATTTCCAAATAGTTTTTCTCCCATGACTCTTCTTAAATTAGTAGTGACCATTTTCTTATTTGAAAAAATATTCATTTTGCTCCTTCCTTAACTTATCTGAAATTCTTCCTTTGGGAAGCTTAACCATATCGTAAGCAATAGCAGTGTCCATTGGGATATCTTGTTTTGCAATACATCCATCAGCCAGTCCAATTGGCAATAGATTGTCGCGCAAACAAACATCTGCATTATCTATTGTGCCGTAGGTTAAAAACCCGCCTATTCCGTCTAACTTTTCTCCTTTTTTAATATCGCGTTTTGCCAATGTAACAACATCACAAACAGGTTTGTCAAGCGGCGCAAGGGCAGCGTCTTTAAATATTATCGCTCTTGCAACACTCATTGGCGCCTCAATCGGGCTTAAATGATAAGGAACATAAAATGTATAGAGGGGTCCTTCTCCCATTTTGTAAACATTCATATACATTTTTCTGGTTGGATTATCTGTTGTTGCCAAAACGAAAACGCCGAAACTTGGCTCTGCCCCTAAAATATAATCCGTTAGTCCGGTAGTAATTAATTTTTTATAATCAAATAATTTGTGCGCGTTTTCAACTCTGTCTGTTTTTGGTCCTATCATTCCTCTTTTTGCTACCGGAAAACCGGTGGCATTGGCGATGGTTGCCATTTCCGCTCCTATTTTGGTCCCGTCTGCAAAAGACGTGACCATTTTAGGTCTTTGAGAATGTTCTTTTGCCCAATTAGCCTGGGTTTTTGGAGTACGTCTAACATCTATCAAGCTTTTAATGTTTCCAACCATAACCGGTTTAAACCCCCAAGACTGGACCTGCCTATAAAGATTCATTAGTACGGCGGGTTGGTCGCCGTCTGCCTGTGTATATAAAACGCCTTTTTCGTCTGCTTTTACTTTGAGAATTGGTCCAAGCGTTGAGTCTAATTCTGCATTAATAAGTACAACGTGCTTTTTATTTTCTATTGCTCTTAAAACTACTTGCGCTCCAAACTCAACTTCCCCTGTTGCTTCAACAATAACATCGATTTGCTCGGAATCTGTCAAGAGGAAAGGGTCGTTGGTTAACGCACATTTACCATCCCTGATTACTTCCTCAAGGTCTTTTAAGTTTGAAATATCGCGGTAATTATCAAAACCGGCTTGCTCAAATCCTTGGATAGCATAGTTACGGGTTCTGTTGGAAACTGCAACAAGTCTCATGCCTTTAATGCAAGTAAGCATTTGCAGCATAAATCCCCGCGCTGCAAAACCGGAACCAACCAGTCCAACCCTAATTGGCTTATTTTTTGCTTCTAATTTTTCTAAAGCTTTATCTACAATAATCATAAGTTTTACAATTTTTAATTTTTAATTTTTAATTTTAATTCAAATTCTAAATTTTCAATTTTTAATTTCTCGAAGTCCGGCCAGTTTTTATCTTTTTCAGATACATAATTTATTTCAATTGGCCAATTTATCTTAAATGCGGGGTCGTTATAACGGATTCCTCCCTCATTTTCAGCCGCATATTCAGGGGAATAAAGACTCATAAGCTCTGTGTTGCTTTCAAGCGTTAATATTGCGTGGGCAATACCCGGACCAATATAGAGCATTTTTAAGTCTGTATCTTTTAAAGTAAATGCTTCCCATTTTTTATAAGTTGGGGAATTTGGTTTAACATCAACTATTACTTCGTATACGGCGCCCTTTATAACTCTTGTGAGTTTTTTTTCAGGTACTTTCAAAAAATGGAAGCCGCGTATTGTTCCTTTTTTTTTGGAGGCTGTGACATATCCCTGCAAGATTGAAAAATCAATACCGTGCTCTTTGAATTCTTCCCGGCC